>CAZAQH010000025.1:0-24192 GCA_964487395.1 uncultured Lachnospiraceae bacterium
TGATGTCGATGTGTCTGAGGAGACAGTCGTTGATACCTTGCCATTGAAACAGTCCGGTTAATTAGCGAACGTTATACTAGATTCCTGCAAAATTACGGATACATATTACCGCAAGGAGAAAACGATGAATAAGGTAAAGACGAAAAGACTATTAGCTTTCATATGTGCAGCAGCAGTTTTTACAACTACAGTCAGCATGAGCGGTTTAACAGTTTAGGCAGAAAATCTTGAAGCCAATGAAGTGACTTCTGAAGAAGAGGTTATTTCCACAGAGGAAGTAAGTACAGAAGAAGTAGAAAGTACAGTTGTGGAAGAAACTCAGAGTGAGGAAATTAATACAGAAGAGATTACTTCTGAAGAGGAAACCACTACAGAGGAACTTACGACAGAGGAAGAACTTACAGAAGAAGAGACAACGGTTGTTGAAGAAGATGTTGTTTTATCGGAAGAAGTAAATGGAGTTTTGGTTAAGGCAACTGCAAAAGCAGGAGTTTTACCGGAAAATGCCATTTTAGACGTAAAAGAAATATACACAACAAAAGAAATTGAACAGGTGATTTCATAAGAAGTATCAGAAGATGCTTCGATTGAACAGATACTTTCCTATGACATCACAATTTATGCTGATGGCGTTGCAATCCAGCCAAGTGAAGGAAGTGTTGCAATTACATTTGAGGGTATTGCATTAGAAGGTGAGCAGCAGGCAACTGTTATTTATACATCAGATGATGCAAGTGTAGCAGAGACTAAGGATACCGTCAGTGAAGGTGATGCGGTAGCTTTTGATGCAGAACATTTTTCTATATATAATGTAGTAATTACAGACATTAAGCAAAAGAGCAGTATAATCAGTTTTGTACCTCAGGGAGAAAGTACCTATATTAATATAGGTGATTTCTTCGGAGGAAAGGGATGGAAAAATCCTGTAGTAGATGATGCTTCAACACTTCAGGTTTCTATTGGAAAAGATAGCAATGAAGTAGTTTTGACAGCCAGCAGTAGTGATTCCAATAAAACGACAAACGTTACAATAGAAGGCAATAATGGTAAAACACTTGTCATTACCGCATATATAACAGAGAAGCCGGCAAAGACTTCGCAGGAATTTGCAGAAATGATAAAGACACAGATTGGAACAGCCAAGAATGGAAAAAATTTAACGGGTGATGCTGAACTGGCAAAATTCTTTAATAAAACCATTAATACAATAGATTCCACTTCTGTTACGGGACTGCGTACAGCAGCAATAAAGGATATCTTTGGTGAAGATAATTTAAAAGGATTTTCTTATGCATGGTATCGTTTGAACAAAGGTACAAATAATGAACAGACAGTACTTTTGTATGCACCAATTGATATGTCAAATAGTGTTGTAGAAGATCCGGCTAAATTTGCAAAATCTTTTAATGAAGTAACACAATATATTGCAGTTGATTGCTATGTAAATGATGATACATCAAGTCCGGCAACGATTATGATGCCAATCAAAAAACAGACATTAGATGGCAAGGCATATGTGATATTTGATATTTCCAATACAACTATTAATGCACCAAAAGAACCTGCAAAAGAAGAAGGTATGACCGTTACTTTTGAAGTAGATGATGCTTATAAAGCTGATTATGATCTTACAGGTCAGATGTATAAAGGTGATGTTTGTTCTGTAGTTTGGGTCAATAACAGGATAACTTCTTTCGGAGCCGTTTTAAAGAATAAAGATGGTAAACGTTTGGATGGCGTCATCATGACACTTGCAAATGATGTAAGTGGTACCAAGACAGATTATAGAGGTGAAACAACATATAACTATCCGGCAGGAACACAGATTTCGCATTTGGAAAATGATGGTAAAGGAAAACTTAGTGCAAAAGTGGTTTATGGTAATTCTGCAAGTGCTGCCGATCAGTTTGGATTTGTAACATTTGCATCCGGAACGAATATGCATATTATGGTAAGACCGGCTATGTTTAATGTTAATGTATATGATGCAGAAGGCAACTTAGATAGTACAAAGTCAGGAACAGTAGTAGCACAGGATACATTCGCTTCACCCACAGAAACAGCAAAAACTGAAGATGCTACATTTACTTATCAATTCCTTGGATATAGTGAAACGCAGGATGGTACGGAATTTACAAGTGAAGAATTAGCCGCTCGTCTTACGAATATTGTAAGTGATATTAATCTCTATCCGGTATTTCAGGCTACCAGAAAACCGGTAGCAACAACACCGGTAACTCCTGAGACGCCAGCAACACCTGAAGAGCCAGCCACTCCAGTTACGCCAGTTATCCCGACAACTGTAGTTCCACTTTTAGTAGCAGCACCAACTGTGAATACCGTACAGAATCCAAATGTTGTTAATGTAGTTGCAGATGCGGATAATCAGGGTGCAGATAATGATGTATTAATTGATGAAGAACAGGTTCCACTTAGCCCACAGATAGAAGAACCAAAAGAGACAACAGATATTGAGGAAGCAGAAGTTCCTTTAGCAGCACCAGAGCATGACTGCTTTATTCATTGGATTCTTTTGATTATAACTTTACTATACACCGTTTATACATCAATAAGAACCTATCAGAGAAAAAAGGAGCAGAACGCATGAAAAAATTAGATATTATTATTCTTAGTGTTTTTGTAATAGCAGTAATTGTCTTAATGGTGATAGGTGCTTGTAAAAAAGATATTATTATAGGTTTGATTGCACTGGTTATTGCAGCAGTTTCCCTCATTATTTTCTTAAAGCAGAGAAGCAGCAATAAAAACATTGAAGCAAACGAGTAAAATATAAGAAGATAAAAGGACCTCCGAAAGTTAGAATTATAATCTAACAATTGGAGGTCTTTTTTCGTACTATCTTTGTATCTGGACTATCACAATAATTTTGTGTGTGATAAAATAGATTTTAGAGTATTTTATAACCGTAACATGGAAGGAATTAAATGTTATGAGCCTTCAATTCATAATTGGTGGAAGTGGTGCCGGAAAAAGCACACTGATATATGAAAAAATTATCGAAGACAGCAAAAAGAATCCGAAACGCAATTATTTTATTATTGTTCCGGATCAATTTACTATGCAGACACAGATGGACCTCGTGACTATGACTCCGTGTGGCGGCATTATGAATATAGATGTATTAAGCTTTAGTCGTCTTGCACATCGTATTTTTGAGGAGACTGGAGGCAATCATAAGCCGGTGCTGGATGATACCGGTAAAAGCCTGATTCTTAGAAAAATAGCTGGACAATTACGAGAAAAGACTTCGGTAATCGGGTCAAATCTTGATAAGCAGGGTTATATCCATGAGGTGAAATCAGCCATTTCTGAATTTATGCAATACGGTATTGGTCAAGAAGAATTACAGCAATTAATTGACTATGCCAAACCAAAGGGTTCTTTGTATTATAAATTGCAGGATCTGGCTGTTTTATATGACGGTTTTAAAAAATATATTAAGGATCATTATATTACGACAGAAGAATCAATGGATATCCTGGCAGGTGAGTTGTATCATTCCAAATTGATTCAGGATTCCGTTATAGTATTTGATGGCTTCACAGGATTTACACCCATTCAGAATAAAGTAATTGGTGTTTTGATGGAATTATGTAAACAAGTGATATTAACACTTACCATGGAAAATGTAGATTCTAACAAGGGTGTTAAGGAGCAGGAATTATTTTTTCTAAGCCAAAAGACATATCAGTCACTAATGAAACTGGCTGATGACAAAGACATTACCATAGAACCAATTATCAGTTTAAATGACAAACCGGTCAGAAGATTTTGGAATAAAGGAGAGCTTGCTTTTTTAGAGCAGAATTTATTTCGTTACCCTTTACTGACTTATACAGAGGAACAACAAGATAGAATTCAGATACAAAAGAGTATGGATATTCATGAAGAGGTGCGAAATGTCTGTAGAGAAATTAATAATCTTTTAAAGAAAACAAACTGCTGTTATCGGAATATTGCTGTTATTTCAGGTGATTTATCCTCCTATGAAAGTGAAATTGAAGAAGAATTTAAGAAATATTCAATTCCTTTTTTTATGGATAAAACAAGAGGAATTTTATTAAATCCATTCACGGAATATATTTATTCAGCACTTGATATTATTTACCATGATTTTTCATATGAATCGGTATTTCGCTATTTAAGAAGTGGACTGACTGATTTCAAGATGGAAGAAATAGATGATTTGGAAAATTATGTTCTCGAATTAGGTATTCGTGGCAAAAAAAACTGGTCAAGATTATTTGCTGGGAAAACAAAGGCAATGAAGAGAAAAACATCATCAGAAGATGAAACAGTACTAAATGAACTTAACTTTTTAAATGAATTGCGCGAACAATTTATGACACAATTGACTCCGCTTCTTATATTCTCTGCAAAAAAAGAACAGCAGGTGAAGACATACATAGAAAATGTGTATAAATTCATTGTGGAAAATAAAGTAAGTGATAAGTTGGATGCCTATGAGGCATTATTTATTGAGCAGGAGGATTATACAAGAGCAAAAGAATACGGACAGATATATAGACTCATAATGGAACTTTTTGATCAGATTATGGATTTAATTGGGGAAGAAAGTATGAATATTCGCGATTTTACAGATATTCTGGATGCTGGTTTTAATGAGATTGAAGTGGGAAGTATTCCACAGAGTGTAGACAGGGTTATTGTCGGAGATATGGAGCGGACCAGGTTAAAACCCGTTAAATATCTTTTCTTTATGGGATTAAATGATGGTTTCATTCCAAAGAGCAGTACAAAAGGCGGTATTATTTCGGACATGGAGCGAGAATTTCTTGCGGGAAGCGACTTAGAACTGGCACCATCTCCCAGACAGCAGATGTATATTCAGAAATTTTATCTTTATCTGAATATGACAAAGCCGTCAGAAAAGTTATTTTTATCTTATTCATCAATGAATGCGGAGGGAAATGCCAATCGTCCTTCTTATTTGATTTCCATTATGGAGCAAATGTTTCCGGGTGCTGTTAAAAAGACAGCAAAAAAATCTATTCTTGAACATGTCTTCAATATATACGAGATAAAAGATTGTTTTTGCAGCTTATTACGCCGTTATGCGGATGGATGCATATTGGATTATGAGCGAAAAGAATTTATCACCCTGTTATCATTTTTACATGAAGAAGAAACAGAGAAAGAATTCATGATGGAAAAGATTAACCAGGCTTTTAATATGCAAAAGGAAAAATCACTGGATCAGATGGTAGCAAGTGTTTTATATGGTCAGACGCTATTGTCAAGTATCAGCCGAATGGAACAATACGCATCTTGTGCATATGCATATTTTTTACAGTATGGTGTGAGTTTAAAGGAACGTGAGCAGTATGGTTTTGAAGATCGTGATATAGGAACGATTTTTCATGGAGTACTGGAGTATTTTTCTCAAAAGCTTTTGGAGAGAAACTATACGTGGTTAGATTTTCCCAAGGAAGAAGGAGAAAAAATGGTGACAGAAGCCTTAGAAGAGGTTTCTATCAATTATAGTGATGCCCTTCTTTTTGACAATGCTCTTAACCGTTATACCCTGACAAGAATGAAACGAATCTTGACTAGAGCAGTCAATACAATTTCTTATCAATTAAGTAAAGGACATTATGTGCCGGAGTCATATGAGGTATCTTTTTCGGTGCAGGAAACTTTAGAAGATATAGATGTTTCCTTAAATGAGAAGGAAAAAATGAAATTGGTTGGACGAATTGACAGACTTGACACTTATGAGGATGACGAACATGTCTATGTTAAAGTAGTGGATTATAAATCAGGAAATAAAGACTTTAATCTCGCAGCTTTTTATCATGGTTTGCAATTGCAGCTTGTTGTGTATTTGAATGAAGCAATGAAAGTTACGGCAAAAAAGCATCCGGAAAAAGAGGTGGTTCCGGCGGCCCTTCTTTATTATCGTGTTGCAGATCCATTAGTGGATGGCGAAGAAGATATGAGTGAAGAAGCTATTAATCAGAAGGTGAGACAGGAACTTCGAACACGTGGAATTGTGAATAGTGACACGAGTGTCATTCAAAATCTGGATACTTCCGAAACGAAAAAATCGGATTGTATTCCGGTGGAATATAAAATGGACGGTTCTTTTACATCCAATTCATCTATTATGTCACCACAGGATATGAAATTGATTTCGGATTTTGCTTCTTATAAGTTAAAGGATATGGGAAGTAAAATCTGTAAGGGAAAGATTCCTATTAATCCTGTTACTCAGGGGACAAAAGATGCATGTACCTATTGCCAATATAAAGAGGTATGTGGTTTTGATGAACGTCTTGCTGGATTTGAAAAGAGAGACGTAGCAAAAGAAGATGAGAGTGAATTACTGAAAAAAATGGAACAGGATATGAAAGGGGAAGCCTAAATGGGTTTTAAATATACCGAGGATCAATTAAAGGTTATCAATCTGCGTGACCGAAATATTTTGGTTTCTGCGGCTGCAGGAAGCGGAAAAACCACCGTTTTGGTAGAGCGAATCATTAAGCGTGTTTGCGATGAAGAGAATCCTGTGGATATTGATCGTTTACTGGTGCTTACGTTTACTAATGCAGCAGCAGGGGAAATGCGTGAGCGAATTCGTGTTGCGATTGATGAAAAGCTAAAAGAGAATCCTTTAAACGAACATATGCAGCGTCAGGCAACATTGATACATAATGCATTGATTACAACCATTCATAGCTTCTGTCTTTTTTTACTAAGGAATAATTTTAATGATATTGGTTTAGATCCGGGCTTTCGTGTGGCAGATGAGGGTGAACTAAAGTTATTAAAAGAAAAAGTAATGAATGATTTATTGGAGGAGTTATTTGGTTCTGATTTAATAGAAGGTTTTTCCCATCTGGCAGACCGTTTTATAACGGGTAACAGCATGAAGGGATTAAAGGATATTATTTTAGATGTTTACCGCTATTCGATGAGTTATCCATTTGCACAGGATTGGCTTGAAGAAAGAAAACAGGATTATCGTGTCAGGGATGAGGAGCAGATATCACAGACTCCTTGGGGCATTATGCTTCTTGATATGACAAGACAGAATATAGTGGAATGTATTTCTTTGACAGAAACAAGTCTTGAACTGGCAGGAGAAGCAGATGGACCATATATGTATTTGGATGCATTAAACAGTGATTTAGATTGTCTTACAAAAGCAGAAAAATGCACGAGTTTACGGGAATACAAGGCTTTCTTTGATTCACTTACATTTACAAAACTGTCACCCAAAAAGGATGATGCAGTCAGCCAGGAGATAAAAGACACAGTAAAGCAAATTCGCGATATGACAAAAGGAATACTGCAGGATTTAAAGAAGAAATATTATTGTTATTTGTCTTCGGCTATTTTTGTACGAATGGAAGAAAATGCAAAGATATGCGATTGTCTGATTGATACGGTTAAGCTGTTTTTAGAACGTTTAAATGCGGAAAAAAGAGAAAAGAAAATAATTGATTTTACCGATATGGAGCATCTTGCATTACAGATATTACTGACGAAACAAGATGGTGAATATGTGGCGACTAAGGCTGCTTTAGATTATCGTGATTACTTTAAGGAAATTATGATTGATGAATACCAGGATTCCAATTTGGTTCAGGAATGGATTCTGAAAAGTATATCAGGTGAGGATGATGGTAATTATAATCGATTTATGGTAGGTGATGTTAAGCAGAGTATCTATAAATTCCGTCTTGCCTGTCCACAGTTATTTATGGAAAAATTTGACACTTATCAGAAGGATGGGGTCAGACAAAGAATAGACTTATCACAGAATTACAGAAGTCGCATGGAAGTCATTAAAAGTGTTAATGACGTTTTTGAAAAATTAATGGCAAAGGACCTTGGCAGCGTATCATACGATAATGAAAGTGCACTTCACATTGGGGCGTCCTATCCGGAAAGCACATCTGATAATACATCAGAGTTATTATTAATAGAAACAGAAAAAGATAGCCGGCTTACCAAGCAGGAACAGGAAGCAGAGGCAATTTCCGGTAAGATAAAAGAACTGGTTGGAAAGTTTGATATACTGGATAAAGAGACAGGTGTTTTACGAAAAGCATCATACTCAGATATTGTGATACTTCTGCGTACAAATGCCGGATGGGATGATACGTTTAAAAGGATTTTGGAAAGATTTGGAATACCGGCTTATATTGCATCAAAGACCGGTTATTTTTCTACAAACGAAATTCGAGTAGTCATGAATTTTTTGAGAGTTTTAGATAACCCCAAACAAGATATTCCCTTATATGGAACACTTATTTCTACCTTTGGAGGGTTTTCAGAAGATGAAATCGCAATTCTGCGTATTCTTGGACACAATAGTCTTTTGGAATGTGTTCAAAAATGTGCAGAAGAAAATATGTCAACAGAGGAAATTTTACAATCAAAAAATCTTGCATTTCCGGTTCACAAGTGTAAGAAATTTATTAATCTTCTTGATAAATACCGTGCCATGGTTCCGTATGAACCCATTCATATTTTACTGCGGGAATTATTTTTAGAAACTGGTTACCTGTATGAAGTTTCGACTCAGCCTGCCGGTGAACAACGCAGGGCAAATGTTATGATGCTTCTTAAAAAAGCAGAAAATTACGAGCAAAGCAGTTATCGTGGATTGTTTCATTTTATTCATTACATGGAACAGCTTCAAAAATATGAAGTGGATTTTGGAGAAGCAGCAACACTTGACGAAAATGCGGATGTAGTTCGTATTATGAGTATACACAAGAGCAAAGGTTTGGAGTTCCCGATTTGTTTTGTTGCGGGACTTTCCAAGAAGTTCAATATGTCTGATGCCAGAGAAACTGTGATTTTTGATAGTGATTTTGGTATTGGATTAGATTATGTAAACTTAGAAAAAAGAGTAAAATACCCTGATTTACGTAAGAAAATTTTGTCAGAGAAGATGAGACAGGATAATCTTGCGGAGGAAATCAGAGTATTATATGTTGCGTTAACCAGAGCCAAAGAAAAACTAATTTTAAGTGGAATGGTAGATGATTTTGAAAAATTGGATAGGACAACTGATTCACATAGTCTTCTCCTTAATAATAAGCTAAATGCAGAAGGACAAAATAGCCTGCCACTTTTTATGCGACTGCAGGCATCTACTTATTTAGAATGGATTCTAGATGCTTTAATTAACAATACAAAGCATTTTCATATTTCACGTATGAATGCAGAGGACCGAATTACGGGACAGATTCAAGAAATAGTTGATGTGCATGGAAGAAAAGAAACACTTCTTTTACAACTTAGTAATCGCTTAAAGACTGATAATGAGAATGTGCAAAAAATAAAGGAAACACTTGATTTTGTTTATCCGCATGAAAATCTTCAGAAACTGTATACGAAAACAACGGTATCAGAACTTAAGATAGCGGCTATTCATGATGGTCTTTTAAAGGAAAATAGAGAAGATGTATCGGCTACAATGTTCCCCGAAAATGAGAAAACGACAGCGGTTCCCCGTTTTGCTAAAGGAAAAACAAATGTGAGCGGAACGGCACGAGGCAGTGCTTATCATCGAGTTATGGAGTTATATGATTTTGATAACTTAAAGCAACTTGAGAAAAAAGAACAAATACTAGAACAGGTAAACAATCTTATTTTACAGGGACGGATTACACAGGAAGAAGCAGATATGGTAGATATGTTAAAGATAGAGGAGTTTTTAAATTCAACACTTGCTATCCGTATGAGTAATGCTTCCAAGGAACAGAATTTATATTTGGAACAGCCATTTGTACTTGGAGTGAATGCCAAACGGTTGTCGGATGATTTTCCGGAAGAAGAGACGGTTTTAGTTCAGGGAATTATTGACGTATATTTTATTGAAGAAAATGAAATTGTATTGATGGATTATAAGACGGATTCTGTTAAGGAATCACAAGAATTAATTGGGCGTTACCGAACCCAGCTTCTTTATTACACAGAAGCCCTGGAAAAAATCACAGGGCTTAAGGTAAAAGAAAAACTTATTTATTCGTTTGCATTACAACAGGTAATTACGGTAGTGTAACGTAGCCTGGGACTACTCCTGTGAGACAGCAAGTTTTTTTAATAGAGCAAGTGCTTTATTCACAGGTGGAAGTGCAATAAGAATCAGGGTAATGACAGCTTCCGGAACAATATAGGTCATATTGTAGACAATTCCGGTCCAGATAGCAGCTACATTTCCACCAAAGTTACCGACATATTCGGTGTAGAATATTACTCCGGAAATACAGTGGAAAATAAAACGTCCCAGGACACCAACTAAGTATCCTTTGATCAGACCGTGTTTTGCATTTGAAAAGAATCCGGACAGTCCTAATGCACCAAATGCAAGAGGATAATCTAACAATACCTGCAAGGGATGAACAAAATAAGGTCCTACAATGAATTGAAGAATACCATAGGTGATAGCAGCAATAATACCTGTTTTAGAACCATACCAATATCCTATCAGACAGATTATCAGCATGGAAAATGCAGTAATGCTTCCACCAAGTGGAAGGGACGGTAATTTAATTGTTACAGAAATTACAGTTGCTAAGGCAATAGCCATAGCGGAAAATACGAGTTGCTTTGTTGTCATCTTTTTTGACATAAAAAAACCTCCTTGCATGCATAGGAGGAAGTCATCGTATGTAAATGCGAGAAGGTATGTATGTGTTTGCATTTACAAATTATGTGCTTCCTTACGCCGGTATTATCCGGTTCAAGTGGTAAGGGTTAGAATCAGGTACCTGACTCAGTCTCAGCAAGTGCTCCCCTAGCATGTTCTATATGTATTTGATTAAGAGTTCTCTTAACCTTGTTATAAAGATAGTTTTTTTAGGTCACTTTGTCAAGATAAAAAATGTTTTTATTTACATACATGAATTAAATGTTAATATTGCAGTAGAAAGGAATTGTTATGTATAGATATGCGTTATTTGATTTGGATGGTACATTGACTGACCCTAAAGTGGGAATTACAACTTGTGTACAGTATTCACTTCACTCTTTTGGAATTGAAGAAGAGACCGAAAAACTTACGTCATTTATTGGCCCGCCACTTAAAGAGAGTTTTATGGACTTTTATGGGTTTGATGAGGATAAAGCAGAGAAAGCCATAGAAAAATACAGAGAACGTTTCTCTACTGTTGGACTTTTTGAAAATGAGATATATCCGGGAATAGAGAAGATGTTAAAGAAACTTCAAAATCACGGAATGAAATTGGCAGTAGCATCATCAAAGCCGACCGTTTTTGTGGAAAAGATTTTAAAACATTTTCATATAGATACTTATTTTGATGTAGTAGTGGGAAGCGAACTGGATGGCAGAAGGACAGATAAGCAGGAAGTTGTACAAGAAGCTCTACGCCAAATTGGCGTAACAGAAGATAATCGTGACACCTGTGTCATGATTGGGGATCGTAAATTTGATATCATAGGTGCAAAGGCAGAACGTGTGCATAGCGTAGGCGTGACCTTTGGATATGCAAAAGAGGGAGAATTAGAGCAGGAAGCACCAGACTATATTGCAAAAAGTGTGGAAGAATTACAGCGATATCTTTTGTCAAATGTTCAAAAGAGTGAGCGAAAAATATCACTGTATTCACGTGTACAGCCACAAGAAAAATTGTTATTTGACAACCATTCAACAATTGGCTTAATCGTCGAAATTATACTTCCAATTTTGTTATATTATTTAATTCGCAATTTTATTGTTCTACTGATGGCATCCGCTATTCAGTTTTTATCTTTAAATGGCGCAGAAACGGAAAAAATTGCGAGTTTCTTTGCCATTCACTCGCAAGGAACTTCTATTTTAATACAGTTTCTGGCTATGGTGATTGGTGCGGGTATTGTTTTTCCAATGTTTTTAAAAGAAAAGCCAATATTCTTCCATAGAGAAACCAAGAAAACATCCTTGTTTTTTGTCATAATGCTTGGAATTTCAGCTGCTTTATTTTTTAATGTATTATTTGGCTTGTTGCAGTTTACCGGAAGTTCTAAGGCATACCAGGAGGTTGCGGCTACACAGTTTTCGGCAAGCCTTATATCAGGTTTGTTTATATATGGAATTGTGTCACCGATTGCGGAAGAAATTGTATTCAGAGGAATTGTATATAACAGGTTACGCAAGCGTTTTCCATTCATAATTGCATTTGTGATGTCCGCTCTTTTATTTGGAGTCTACCATGGAAACATGGTTCAGGCTGTTTATGGATTTATTTTAGGCTTAGTCATTACATGGGTTTATGAGCGGTATGGAAGTTTTCTTATGCCGCTGTTAGTTCATGCGGTTGCTAATGTAGCAGTATATATTGTGATGAATTCTTTGCAATTAAAGAATGCGGTTTTTACACCACTTGCTTGCATTGTGATGGGAATTGTTGCAACAGCATGTTTTATCAGACTGCAAAATGAATAATCAGACAACAAAAGCAAAACAACAAAATTGTCGAATAATCAGAAAATTTACTAAAAAAAAGTTCTTTACAAATGTTTTTAAAAGTTGTATTATGTCCACAAGTAAGAACCGCAAAGACGCGAGTAAAAAGTCTTTGCGGTTTTTTTTTGCGTAAGGTTTGAAAATGAAAGGAGTAGGCTATGTTTGATACAAAACAAAAACTTCCACAATCACCATTATATCGTAAGGAGTTTGAACATGATAACTGCGGAATTGGAGCCTGTGTAAATATAAAAGGAAAGAAGACACGGGAGAATGTGGAAAATGCATTGAAGATTGTAGAAAATCTTGAGCACCGTGCCGGAAAAGATGCAGAGGGAAAAACCGGAGATGGTGTTGGTATTTTATTACAGATATGCCACAAATTTTTCAAGAGAGTAACAAAAGAAATTGGAATTGAAATTGGAAATGAAAGAGAATATGGCATTGGTATGTTCTTTTTTCCACAAAACGAATTAAAACGTAATCAGAGCAAAAAAATGTTTGAGATTATTGTGGAAAAAGAAGGAATGGAATTCCTGGGATGGAGAGAGGTTCCAATCAGCGATATAGTATTAGGACATAAAGCTCTTGAATGTATGCCTTGTATTATGCAGGGATTTGTAAAAAAAACGGCAGATGTGGAAAAAGGAATCGAATTTGACAGACGTTTATATATTGTAAGACGTGTTTTTGAACAGTCTACAGATGTGACATATGTAGTATCATTGTCAAGCCGTACGATTGTATACAAAGGAATGTTTTTAGTTGGACAGCTTAGAACATTTTATAGTGATTTGCAGTGCAAAGATTATGAATCTGCAATTGCAATTGTGCATTCACGTTTTTCGACCAATACCAATCCGAGCTGGGAACGTGCACATCCTAACCGCTTTATCGTGCATAATGGCGAAATTAATACCATTCGTGGTAATTCGGATAAGATGCTTGCCAGAGAAGAAAATATGGAATCGGAACATCTTCACGGACAATTACAAAAGGTATTGCCGGCGATTAATGCATCCGGCTCTGACTCAGCTATGCTTGATAATACATTGGAATTCCTGGTAATGAGCGGAATGGACTTGCCACTGGCTGTTATGATTACAATTCCGGAGCCATGGGCAAACAATAAATCCATGACACAGAAAAAACGTGACTTTTACCAATATTATGCGACCATGATGGAGCCATGGGATGGACCGGCTTCTATAATTTTTTCAGATGGTGATGTGATGGGAGCAGTACTTGACCGAAATGGACTGCGCCCTTCCAGATATATGATTACAAGTGATGATGAATTGATTCTTTCTTCAGAGGTAGGAGTACTTCCGATTGAACCATCAAAAATTATAACAAAGGAAAGACTTCGTCCTGGAAAAATGCTGCTTGTAGACACTGTCAAAGGAAAAGTAATAGATGATGAAGAAATAAAAGAGTACTATGCAAGCAGACAGCCTTATGGCGAGTGGCTTGACAGCAATCTTGTAGCATTAAAGGATTTAAAAATCCCCAATGTCAGCGTTCCGGAATTTACTTATGAAGAGCGTCAGAGATTACAGAAGGCATTCGGCTATTCTTACGAGGAATTAAAGACAAGTATTCTTCCAATGGCTAAAAATGGGGCAGAGGCGATTGCATCTATGGGTGTGGATACTCCACTTCCGGTCTTAAGCAAAACGCATCGTTCCCTGTTTGGATATTTTAAACAGCTTTTTGCCCAGGTAACCAATCCTCCGATTGATGCAATCAGAGAAGAAATTGTAACCTCCACTACAGTTTACTTAGGAACAGAGGGTAACGTGTTAGAGGAATCACCAAAGAACTGTAATGTATTAAAAATCAATAATCCTATATTAACCAATACGGATTTATTAAAAATTAAAACCATGAAGGCTGAAGGGTTTACGCCGGAAGTGATTCCGATTATTTATTATAAAAATACAAGCCTGGAGCGCGCAATCGAAAAACTTTTTGTAGAAGTAGACAGAGCTTTTCGTGATGGAGCTAATGTCATGATACTTTCTGACAGAGGTGTCGATGAAAACCATGTGGCAATTCCATCACTTTTAGCAGTATCAGCACTTAACCAACATTTGGTTAATACGAAAAAAAGAACAAGCATTGCATTGATTTTAGAGTCCGGTGAACCAAGAGATATTCATGATTATGCAACATTGCTTGGATATGGTGCTTGTGCAATTAATCCGTATTTGGCGCTTGAATCAATTAAAGAGCTGATTAAAAACAAGATGCTTGATAAAGATTACTATGCAGCAGCCGATGATTATAACAGCGCTGTTTTACATGGTATTGTCAAGATTGCTTCTAAGATGGGTATTTCGACAATACAGTCATATCAGGGTTCACAGATATTTGAAGCAATTGGAATTGACAAGGCTGTCATTAATAAATATTTTCCTAATACAGTATGCCGTGTCAGCGGAATTACCATTAAAGATATTGAAAAGGAAGTTGATGAGCGTCATTCAATGGCCTTTGATCCGTTGGATTTGCAGACAGATTTAACACTTGATAGTCCGGGACATCATAAAATGAGAAGTGGCGGAGACGAACATCTTTATAATCCGGCTACGATTCATTTGTTACAGGAAGCTACCAAAAGAGGAGATTACAATTTATTCAAACAGTATACTTCACTTGTAACAGATGAAGACAGTGTAAGGAATCTGCGTGGCTTAATGGAGTTTAAATATCCTAAAAAAGGAGTTCCAATAGAAGAGGTAGAAAGTGTAGAATCTATTGTAACGCGTTTTAAAACAGGAGCTATGTCCTATGGTTCTATTTCAAAGGAAGCGCATGAAACACTTGCTATTGCCATGAATGCACTGCATGGTAAATCAAACTCCGGTGAAGGTGGAGAAGATTTAGAACGTATGCAGGTAGGAAGTGATGGACTTGACAGAGGTTCTGCAATTAAACAGGTGGCCAGTGGTCGATTTGGCGTTACAAGCCGTTACCTTGTAAGTGCAAAAGAAATACAGATTAAGATGGCACAGGGTGCAAAACCGGGTGAAGGTGGACATCTGCCGGGTGGAAAAGTATATCCATGGATTGCTAAAACAAGACATTCGACACCAGGTGTATCTTTGATTTCACCACCACCTCATCATGATATTTATTCAATCGAAGACCTTGCACAGTTGATATATGATTTAAAGAATGCCAATATGGATGCGAGAATATCAGTAAAACTTGTGTCAGAAGCAGGAGTTGGAACAGTAGCAGCCGGTGTGGCAAAAGCAGGTGCACAGGTTATTCTGGTATCAGGTTATGACGGAGGAACAGGAGCAGCACCGAAAAACTCTATTCATAATGCAGGGCTTCCATGGGAACTTGGTCTTGCCGAGACTCATCAGACTCTGATTCAGAATGGACTTCGTAATAAAGTACGTATTGAGACAGATGGAAAACTTATGAGTGGTCGTGATGTAGCAGTTGCAGCGGTACTTGGTGCAGAAGAGTTTGGATTTGCAACGGCTCCGCTTGTAACAATGGGATGTGTCATGATGCGAGTATGTAACCTTGATACATGCCCTGTTGGTATTGCGACACAGAATCCGACACTTAGAAAGAACTTTTGCGGTAAACCGGAATATGTTATGAATTTCATGAAGTTTATTGCACAGGAATTACGAGAGTATATGGCAAAACTTGGTGTGAGAACGGTAGATGAACTTGTCGGAAGAACGGATTTGCTGGAAGCAAGAGAAAATCTTCCTGAAAATTTAAAACAGATTAATCTTGATACGATTCTCAAAAATCCATATTCTGGAGAAAAGACGGGAATTACGTTTGACCCCAAACATGTATATGATTTTAAACTGGAAAACACAAAAGATGTGAAGTTATTAAACGAACAGTTAGAAAACGCCATTGTAAGTGGAAAAGGACGTAGCATCGAAATCGATGTAACCAATACAGACAGAACCTTCGGTACGATTATTGGTGCAGAGATTACCAGAAAATGTGGTGACAATATAGCCGAGGATACGTATCAGATACGTTGTAACGGTGCAGGCGGACAGAGCTTTGGTGCATTTATTCCAAAAGGACTGACATTAGAATTAATCGGAGACAGCAATGATTATTTTGGAAAAGGTTTGTCGGGTGGAAAATTAATTGTGTATCCACCAAAGGAATCCACTTTTAAGCCGGAAGAAAATATTATCATTGGTAATGTGGCATTATATGGTGCTACTTCAGGAAAGGCATATATTAATGGTGTGGCAGGAGAACGTTTTGCAGTCAGAAATTCAGGAGCCAGTGCAGTTGTAGAAGGACTTGGAGATCATGGATGCGAATACATGACAGGAGGTCGTGTAGTTGTTCTTGGTAAAACAGGTAAGAACTTTGCAGCTGGTATGAGTGGCGGTATTGCATATGTTCTGGATGAAGAGAATGATTTATATACAAGAATAAATAAAGAACTCGTTTCCTCACATGAAATTACATCTAAATACGATGTACAGGAATTAAAAGAAATGATTAAAGAACATGTAGCTAATACAAATTCACCTAAAGGAAAAGAGATTCTCAATCATTTTGCAGAGTACTTACCTAAATTCAAAAAAATCATTCCACATGATTATGAAAAAATCATGAAAACAATAGTTGAAATGGAAGAAAAAGGATTAAGCGCAGAACAGGCACAAATTGAAGCATTTTATGCAAGCAAGAGTGAAAGATAGGAGGAGCTGAAAATGGGAAAACCAACAGGATTTATGGAATATGAACGTGAAGTATCAAAAGAACAGGCTCCACTTGAGAGAATAAAACATTTTAATGAATTTCATGAGCATCTTCCAAAGGAAAAACAACAATTACAAGGTGCACGCTGCATGGAATGTGGTGTGCCATATTGCCAGGCGGGAATGAATCTGTTTGGAATGACAAGTGGCTGTCCTTTGCATAATCTTGTACCGGAATGGAATGATTTAGTTTATACCGGTAATTGGACACAAGCATACAAACGTCTTTTGAAAACCAATAATTTTCCGGAGTTTACATCAAGAGTATGTCCGGCACTTTGTGAAGCAGCATGTACGTGTGGACTGCATGGAGATCCGGTTTCTACAAAGGAAAACGAATATGCCATTATCGAAAACGCGTATGCAGAAGGAATTGCCAAGGCAAAACCTCCTAAAACCAGAACAGGAAAAAAGGTTGCAATCGTAGGAAGTGGTCCCTCGGGACTTGCAGCTGCAGATTTGTTGAATCAAAGAGGACACAGCGTAACGGTATATGAACGTTCTGACAGAATAGGCGGATTGTTAATGTATGGAATTCCAAATATGAAGCTTGAGAAGAGCATTGTTGAACGAAAAGTTGCCATTATGAAAGAAGAAGGCATTATTTTTGAAACTGGTGTAGATGTAGGAAAAGATAAAAAAGCCACTGAACTTATCAAGAATTTTGATATTGTCTTATTAGCATGTGGCTCTTCGAATCCGAGAGATATTAAGGCAGAAGGAAGAGATGCCAAAGGTATTTATTTTGCAGTTGATTTCTTAAAAGCCAATACGAAAAGCCTTTTAGATTCCAACTATAAGGATAAACAGTATATTGATACAAAAAACAAAGATGTAATTATTATAGGTGGCGGAGATACCGGTAATGACTGTGTTGGAACTTCGATTCGACACGGCGCCAAATCAGTTACGCAGATAGAAATGATGCCAAAAGCACCGGACAGTCGCAGTGACAGCAATCCCTGGCCCGAGTGGCCTAAAATCTGTAAAACTGATTATGGCCAGCAGGAAGCAATTGCTCTTTATGGACATGACCCCAGAATTTACGAATCGACAGTAAAAGAATTTATTAAAGATAAAGATGGAAAATTAAGTGCTGTTAAAATCGTAAAATTATCATGGGAAAAAGATGATGCAACAGGTCGAATGAATATGAAGGAGGTACCGGGAAGTGAACAAGTTCTTACGGCACAGATTGTCTTAATTGCTGCAGGATTTTTGGGAAGCCAAAAATATGTAACAGATGCTTTTTCTATAGAAGCTAATGAACGTACAAATGTAAAAACAAAAGACGGACATTATCAAACAACCGCAGATAAGGTTTTTACGGCTGGAGATATGCATAGAGGACAATCGCTTGTGGTATGGGCAATAAGAGAAGGCAGAGAGGCTGCCAGAGATATTGACGAGAAATTGATGGGATATACAAATATTTGTATTCAATAGGATTCTTTGGTAAATAAAGAGCAGACTGAGCAATTCAGTCTGCTTTTCGCATGGTTTGGCAAATTATGTCATTTTTTCGTCATAATTATTTACTATAAAATAGATAAATGATATAATTTGCTGGTAATATTCACAAAAAACAACAAAAATTGCAGGTATAATATGAAAATTGTGATATGTGACGATAAAGAAGAAATTCTAAATGAATTACGAAAGATACTCATAAAGATATGTAATTGTGCAACAGAGATAACTACTACAAGAATGCCGGATTCTTTATTACAAGAGTGGAAACAGCACCCTACACAGGTAGCAGATATTTTACTTATGGATATTGAATATCCATATTTAAAACAGAGAGGAATTGCAATTGCAAAGGAACTGAAAGAAGCATATCCCAATATTAAGATTATCTTTATTACGGGTAAAATTGATTATGCACAGGATATTTTTGTGACAGAACCAAGCAGTTTTCTGGTTAAACCTGTTAGTGAAGGCCGTTTAAAAATTGCCATTGAAAAGGCAGCAGAGCAGATAGCAAGGGAACGGGAGGAAATAGTTTCTATCAGGTCAAGAGGTGGTGTTGTTAAAATACCCGCATCAACAATTATGTATATTGAGAGTATTGGGCATAACATGGTGATTCATTCTGAAAAAAGAGATGAAACCTTTCGTATGAAATTAACAGATTGTCTCAATCTTTTACCGGATGATTTTTGGATGATTCATCAGAGTTATATTGTGCACGCCAAATATGTCAGAAAGATGCAAAAAGATGGAATTGCATTAGTGAACGGTTTGGTTTTACCGGTATCAAGAAGTCGGTATCAGGAGATAAAGGACAAATTTTTTGATGAAATAGAGAAGAATTACTAATATACAAATCAGAGGGATAGGAATGATATATTTATATTGTATTTGCATTGCAATCATAACTTCGATAGGTTTATATTGGATTGTTCATCCATATCTTAATGGAAGAACAAAGAAAAAACAGGTTATAGGGTTAACTCTGTTTTTTTTCTTATATGGAATTCAGGACTTTTATCTTTCCATACTTGAACCGAAAGCTTCATTAGCGATTGAATTTTGGAATTTTGTTCTTTTCTATGGTTTATCTTATTTGATTCTGCATTTTTTCTTTAAAAATAGTGGATTTGTTAAGTTTATAATGTTTTTCACAGCTGATTTTCTTTTTCAGGCGATTGGTTCGGTTTTCGCATTTTCAATTGCGGGAATCATTTATAATTTTAATATGCATATGATGGTAGAAAAAATGGATAGTCCTTCAATTTATAATACAATTTTTTTTATCGTGACCACCGTATTAAGTGTTGCAGCTTTAATTCCCATTATGAAGTGGATAAGAAAAAAAGAAGGAAAAGTAATTCACATTATTGCTACATGTATAGCTATGGTTGATATAGTAGTAAGAGGGATAAATGGATTATCCAGTTTAAATATTGTTATGCCTGTTATGCTTATTCTTGTTTTGACAGGACTTGTTTCTTTTGAAATTCAGATTCAAAAGACTAATCAATTGATTGAACGTTATAAAAAAATAGAACATAATATGAAATTTAAAAAAGAGGATCTTAATGAACTTAAAGAGGATATTCTTGCTCATCTTTCCAGGAGAAATGAAACGCAGGGTGATGTATATCTAAAAGAAATTCTACAAAATATTGATGAAAAAATGGATGTATTAAGTCCCATTGAACAAGAAGGGTGATTATTTTGCAGATATTATTAAGAACGATTTTTCAAGTGGTTATGGCTAATTTTGTTTTTTTTACATTAATAAAACATTTTATTATTCCGATTCAAAAGAATCGAAAAGGTGGAATGCTTCTTTTTGTGATTACATATCTGGCACATGATTTTTTCTGGGTTTTTTCCTATACAATAGATTCCACACTTATAAAGTGTGCAGAATTTTATCTTTATTATATTATTACCTGGGTAATTATAGATTGCTTTTTTGAGGGAGAAGGTTTTGTTAACTTTGTTTTAATATATGCTGCGGATTTTGTATTACGTACAGGAATTTTTACCACTGTTTTTTTAACGACTGGGATTTTTGGACAATTTAATTCTGATGACCTTGCTCTTTTACGTGCTAAAAATACACCTGAGGCAACAATTGTTTATCTGCTTTCTGTTTTGGTTGGATATTGCCTTGCAAGACTCGCAATTCGTTTATATCAAAGATACCGTAATAAGTGGCCAGCATTTATTGTTATTTTACTTTTAGCAGCCACACAAATGGTACTGGAAGTAGTAGAGAGTGCAGAGAGTATATATATTGTCCTGCCAAGTATGTTAATCTTTTTATTTTCCAGTGTGTTAATACAAACTAAAAAACTTGAACAGCAGGAAAAAATGAAATTGTATTATCGAACTTTAGAAAAACAGGAAAAAGAACGACAAGAGCAGTTTGCAAAAATAAGACATGATTTAGCAAATCATATTGGTGTTATCTCGAATATGCAGGATGAAATGTATACAGAAAAATTATTACATAAAGTAGAAAAAGAAATGCATACGGGTGTACTGATTGTAGATTGCCTATTTGAGGAAAAAGAAAAAATCTGTCAGAGAGAAGGCATTATGGTATATAAAAATTATACCCTGCTTTCAGAATCCTGTGTTACCAATTTTGATTGGATTAGTCTTTTTTCTAATCTTTTGGACAATGCGATTGAAGCCTGTGGTCATGTAGAGGGCGAAAAAAGGATTACTTATGGAATGGAGAGAAAAGGCGAATATCTGCTCTTTACCATTATCAATAGTAAACATCCGAATTTTCAACCGATTCAAGAAGAATTTTTGACGACGAAAAAAGATATTATGAAACATGGATATGGGACTCAGATTATTCGTGATATTGTAAAAAAATATGACGGACGTATCCGATATGAAGATGCACAAACGGAAATGAAGGCATATCTTATATTGCACGCATGGGAATAAAATGAATATTCATCTAATTTTGACGCAAAACATACAGAATTTGCATTTACTATTTCGATTTTTAATTAAAATGTATATGATGTATATATGTTTCTGTTTAGGATTTAAGGGGATACAATATTAAGGAAGCAGATGCTTCTAAATAAAATAATGATAATGTTAATGAATCTTTAGTCACTTTTAGATTTCGACATTATCATTATTTTTTATGTGTGTAATTTACAGTTTGAAGTGACAAGATAGATAGAGTGTTTTATAATAACTAAAAGTAGGAAATAAAATAGCAAGGAGTAAAATCATTGGCATCAAACAAATCAATTTTAAAAAATCACTTTTTTTTATACCTTACAGAATTTTTTGCAGGCATGTCAGTTATGGCTGTGGAATTAGGAGCAAGCAGACTATTAGCCCCTTATTTTAGCTCTTCACAGATTGTCTGGACCATTATTATTGGAACTATCATGATTGCTATGGCGCTTGGCAATATATACGGAGGAAGAACAGCAGATAAAAATCCCAATCCGGACAAGCTTTATGGACGAATTATTATTGCATCCATATGGATTGCGGCAATCCCCGTGGTAGGTAAATATATCATTCTTTTGATATCAGGACTACTGATATTTACCGTTAATAACAATTTTTTAGTATGGGCAGCATTTATTGCCTGTATGGTAATTTTCGTTTTCCCTTTATTTTTATTAGGAACGGTCACTCCATCCTTAGTAAAATATACGGTAGACAGTTTGGATGACAGTGGAAAAGTAGTTGGTACTTTGGGGGCGTTTAACACGATAGGCAGTATCCTGGGCACTTTTTTACCAACATTTGTTACGATTCCGGCAGTAGGTACTTCTGTTACATTTTTGATTTTTGCAGGAATTTTGCTCGTGTTAGCAATCACGTATTTTATAAGTACCAGGACAAAAAGTATAAAAGTCATTGCGGGTACAGCTGTTTTTATTCTCTGCTGTATTTTGGGATATTCCAACAGCTTTGCTTTTTGGGAAGATAATATCACATATGAAGGAGAATCTATATACAATTATCTTCAGGTAAAAGAGGATGATGAGAATGTAATCTTATCAACTAATGTTTTGTTTGGAGTACAGTCTATTCTGAAAAAAGATGAAGGACTAACAGGAATGTATTATGATTATGCGATGGCAGCGCCCTTTATGGCAGGAGTAAACGAAAAAGAAAATATAGAAATGCTTATTCTTGGTATGGGTAGTGGTACGTATGCTACACAATGTGAACGTTATTTTGGTAATTTAAGTATAGAAGGTGTTGAAATAGATGATAAAATTACCAGGCTTGCCAAGCAGTATTTTGAACTTCCGGAAAATGTAACTGTTACAACATATGATGGACGTGCCTATTTAAATGCGGTTGATAAAAAATATGATGTTATTATGGTAGATGCTTATCAGGATATCACAATACCATTTCAAATGTCCTCGATTGAGTTTTTTACGATGGTAAAAGAGCATTTAACGGATGATGGTGTTATGGTAGTAAATATGAATATGCGAGGAACTGAGGAGGGAAATATTAATCAGTATCTTGCAGATACTATTTCAAATGTCTTTACCAATGTATATACAGCAGATGTGAAAGGCTCAACTAATCGCGAATTGTTTGCATCAAATTCAGATAATATGATATCAGTTATGAAAGATAATGTACTTGCAATGGGCAAAGAAAATGCTGAACTTACGAATATGATGGAACAGGTATCGGTGGAGATGCAGAAATATACCCCAGGCAATTATCTTATGACAGATGATAAAGCACCGGTGGAACTATTGGGAATGAGAGTAATTGATGCATTGATTCAAGATGAAGTATCCTATTATAAAGATATATTTGATAAAGAAGGGCTTCAGGGCATATTGAATGCAATGTAGAAAGAGGTAGGCTATGACTAAGGAAGCACAGGAATATTTAGAAAAAATGTTTTTGGATTTTATGAATCGCTTTCCTATGGATGCAGAAGAAATAAAAAATCGCAACACAATCTACAAACTGGAAACCAATATTGATGACTGCAGTGGAGAGGTTCTTGGTTATACCATGGATAAACTGTTTTCAGCAGGAGCTAAGGATGTACATTACAGTCCTGTATATATGAAAAAAAACAGGCCGGGATGGCTTTTGTCGGTTATTTGTGAAAAAAAAGATATAGAAACATTAGAAAAGATAATTTTTAAGGAAACAACGACAATAGGCATACGCAGAATAGAGATGGAACGCAGCGTCTTAAAAAGTGAAATCATTATAGTTAACACAGAATTTGGAGAAGCCAAGGTAAAAATCTGTGAATTAGATGGAGAAAAATTTTTTTATCCGGAATATGAAAGTGTCGTAAGCATTTGTCAGAAAACAGATAAATCATATCTTGAAATTTATCAGATGATTCTTCGAGTTTTTTTGTGAAAAAGTATGTATGAAATAATAAAATGCTACAATTATATGTAAATAATGTAAAATAATGACTAAAATAATTGACGAAATAAATTTGGGTTGTTATTATAG
>CAZAQH010000026.1:0-24192 GCA_964487395.1 uncultured Lachnospiraceae bacterium
ACAAGAAGTGAATAATTTAGTAAAATCGTATAGAAAGGAACTTTTTGCAAAATAATACATAACTTTGCAGAAAAAAGAAGGTGTTGCTGTGGATATTGCATCGGTAATAGGATTTGCTTTGTGTTTGGTACTGGTTATTTTTTCTATTATAACTGGCGATCAGGGCGTTTCGGCTATTATGAACTTCATTGATTACAAGTCAGCATTGATTACATTTGGTGGTGCTTTTTGCTGCGTTTTGGCATCAAACACCGTTAAAGACTTCATTGATGGCCTCAAATCAATTAAATTAGTTTTCAAAATTCCACAATTAAATACGCCGGATGTTATCCGCAAGATTATAGACCTTTCGAACGTAGCAAGAAAAGAAGGTCTTCTTTCATTGGAAGAAGCATCTTCTGATTTAGATGATGCATTTTTAAAAAAAGGAATATTATTAATCGTAGATGGTACTGATCCTGAACTTGTAAGAGGTATTATGGAGACAGAGATGGTTAGTATCGATGATCGTCACAAGAAAAAGATTAAATTTTGGGAAGATCTTGCAGCAATGGGTCCTGCTTGGGGTATGATTGGTACTCTGGTAGGTCTGGTTAACATGTTAAAAATGATGAGTGATCCGGATTCCATCGGACCACAGATGGCGATCGCTCTGATTACTACATTATATGGTTCTATGCTTGCTAACTGGCTATGCAATCCTGTGGCAGCAAAGATGAAAAATCAGAACAATGATGAAATGATGGCTAAAGAGATTATGATAGAAGGCTTATTATCCATACAGGCGGGCGAAAATCCACGTGTTATCGAAGAAAAGCTTAAATCATTCTTAACACCGGAACAGAAGGCAGCAATGGAAGAACCGGGAGGTGAAGTGGATGGCTAAACGCAAACCGGAAGAAGCACCACCTGGCGCACCGGCGTGGCAAACTACATTTGCTGATTTGATGAATCTACTTCTTTGCTTTTTCGTTTTGTTATTTTCCATGTCGACAGTAGATGCACAGAAATTTGAAATTATAGCAGCATCTTTTTCCAATACATTCAGTATTTTCAGTGGTGGAGCGAATTCCTTTAAAGATGGTCTGCTAATCAGCAATGGTGTCAGCCAGTTAAACGAACTCGACCAATACATAAACAGCACAGGTGAAGCAGCAGAAGGGAATGAGTCGAGTAGTCTTGACCCTGAAGAAAATGATTTAGAGGAAGAATTTGAAAAGGCCAAGTTAGAAGCTTCGGAAGAATTAGCAGAAAAAGTACAGGAAGCTTTAAATGAATCGGCACTTGATAAGGATATAGACATTACATTTACATCACAATATGTGCAGCTTACATTAAAAGGTTCTATCCTGTTTGATTCTGGAGCATCTGAATTGAGACAAGATGCACTTCCTACCGTTTCAAAGGTTGCTATGATATTAGAAAGATACGCAGAAAGTACTATTGAAATAGAAGGTCATACGGATAATCGACCTATTCACACGAGTAAGTACGAAAACAATGATGTTTTGAGCAGTTATCGTGCTCTTTCCATGTTTAATTATCTGATTGAGAATACATCACTGGAACCATCACAAATCAAGCATTCCGGCTGGGGAGAATATATCCCGATTGCAGATAATTCAACACCGGAAGGAAGAGCAAAAAACAGACGTATTGAGATAAAGATATACAACACGTTGAGTTCTGATTAAAGGAGCACTAACAGCATGAAGAAAAATATGATTTCCATATTAATTCTGGCATTATTAATAGTCAATGTGGCATTAACATCTATTATGATGTTTTCCATCATGGGGACTACCAAGAAAACTGCCAAGCTAATTGACGGTATTTCAACAGCGTTATCACTGGAGATAACAGATCCGGCAGTGACAGAGGAAGAGGCGGAAGCAGTAGATGTACCAATGAAGGATATAGAGGTATACAAGATTGAAGATCAGATGACGATACCTCTTGCAAAGGGAGTAGATGGCGAAGATCATTTTTGCTTGGTATCCGTATCACTTTCCATGAATACGAAGGATAAAGGATACAAGGAATATGGTGCAAGTGTTAGTGCACAGGAAGATTTGATAAAAGGTGAAATCGTTAGTGTTATCAGCAGCTACACTATTGAGGAAGCCCAAAGTGATCAGGATGGAATGAGAAAAGCAATTTTGGAGAGAATCCAGGCTTTGTATGATTCACAATTTATATATAATGTTGTCTTTAGGGATATAATGATCCAGTAAGGCAGAAAGAGGATTTGTATGACGGGAGGTGAATCTGCTTGGGAGAGGTATTATCTCAGAATGAGATAGACAGCCTATTGGCTGCGCTAAGTACCGGAGAACTGGATGCGGATGAGATACAGAAGAAGGATGAGAAGCAGGTTCGAAATTATGATTTTGCTCGTCCCGCAAAATTTTCAAAAGAACATTTACGTACACTTGAGATTATATATGAACATTATGGACGACTTTTATCCACGAATTTACCGTTATATTTGAGAAAAAATGTTCAAATAAATGTTGCAAGTTCCGAAACAGTAGTATTCTCAGAATTTTCCAATGCATTATCAAATCCGGTTATTTTAGGAATTATTAATTTTTCACCGCTACAGGGTTCCATTATTATTGAACTTGCTCCCAATCTTGGATTTGCTATGATAGACAGGATGCTGGGAGGACAAGGACTACCGATTGAAAGAGAACGAGATTTTTCAGAAATAGAACTTACTATTATCGAAAAAATAATGATATTGTGTATGCAGTTAATGAAAGAACCATGGCGAAATGTAGTGGATATCGAACCGTTTTTGGAACGAATTGAGACGAATCCGCAGTTCGCACAGATAATTGCTCCAAACGATATGATAGCAATTATTACACTGAATGTTAAAATAGGAGAAGTAGAGGGCTTCATGAATGTCTGTCTTCCGTATTTTACAGTGGAAAGTGTTATGGATAAGCTGAATACGAAGTTCTGGTTCTCGACAATGAAAGAATCAACAGATGAAGATTATTCACAATATGTAGAGGCGATGATTCGCAGGGTAGAGATTCCGGTTAAAGCGATGCTTGGAAAAAGCATGATAACAGTTAATGATTTTGTGAATCTTCAGTGTGGCGATATTATTCGATTGGATAGCAAGACAGATTCCGAATTATCGGTATATGTAGGAAATATAAAAAAATTTATGGCAATGCCCGGTAAGAATGGCGATAAGTATGCGATACGGGTTACATCAGTCATAAGAGAGGAGGAATAAGAGCATGGATGGTATTTTATCTCAAGACGAGATAAATGCGCTGCTAAACGGTATGTCATCCGGTGGTGATACACAGGCAGCTCAGACGGAAAATACAGTAACCCAGACGTTGACCGATGTAGAGAAAGATGCAATCGGAGAAGTGGCTAATATCAGTATGGGAACTTCTGCAACAACGCTCTATTCTCTGGTTAATAGGAAGGTTAATATCACGACTCCGGTTGTTTCTTTGGCATCATGGGAAGATTTGGCAACGGAGAAAGAAAGACCATGTGTTTTTATTCAAATAAAGTATACGAGTGGTTTAGATGGAACTAATATCTTAATCCTAAAAGAGAGAGATGTTAAAGTCATAACAGATTTAATGATGGGTGGAGACGGAACTAACGTCGATGGAGAACTTGGAGATTTGCACTTGAGTGCGATTTCAGAGGCAATGAATCAGATGATGGGTTCATCGGCAACATCGTTATCAAAGATGTTGGGTAAGACGATAGACATCAGCCCACCAGCAGCCAGTCTTGTTGATTTGGAAAAATCTGAAGTCGAAGATGAGATAGCAGATTTCTTAAGTGGAACTTTTGTAAAAATCAGTTTCCTGATGCAGATTGATGACTTAGTGGATAGTACAATATTACAATTATATCCGATTGATTTTGCAAAAGATCTTGTTCAGACTTTCCTTGGAGGCGAATTGGATGGAACAGCCATTCCACAAAGTCAAGAACCAAAGGTTGAAAGCTATGTGCCACCAAAGGTTGAACAGCCACAGCCGGCACCAATGCCGGTTCCAAACAATATGGGAATGCCTCAGATGAATCCTAATATGGGGATGCCTCAGATGAATCCTAACATGGGGATGCCGCAGATGCAGAATAACATCAATTATCAGCAAGCTCAATTTGAGAACTTTAATGGTAATTTAGGGGCCTTAGCCAGCAATGAAAATATCAGCTTAATTATGGATGTTCCGCTTGAAGTTACGGTAGAATTGGGAAGGACCAGAAAATCAATTTCAGAAATTCTTGATTTTGCACCGGGAACGATTATTGAGTTAGATAAGATTGCCGGAGAACCAATAGATGTCTTAGTAAATGGGAAATTTGTTGCTAAGGGTGAAGTTGTTGTTATTGAAGAAAGTTTCGGTATTCGTGTTACAGAAATTATAAAATAAAATTACAGGAGTGAATGTGATGGCAAAGAATATTTTAATATGTGATGATGCAGCATTTATGCGAATGATGATTAAAGACATTCTTACTAAGAACGGATACAACGTTGTTGGAGAAGCAGAAAATGGTGCAAAAGGAGTAGAGAAATTCAATGAATTAAAACCTGATTTGGTAATGATGGATATAACAATGCCGGAAATGGATGGAATTCAAGCTCTGAAGGCAATAAAAGCTGCAGACGCGAATGCACTTGTTATCATGTGTTCCGCTATGGGACAGCAGGCAATGGTTATTGAATCTATTCAGGCGGGTGCTAATGACTTTATTGTAAAACCGTTCCAGGCAGACCGTGTTATTGAAGCAGTTAAGAAGGTTGTTGGTTAATGATATTATTGACGGGTTCAAATCGTATCAATTCATTTGTTCAATTTATTACGGTCTTGCTTATCTTTTTGTTTGTGCTTGTAATTACATATGTTGTTACAAAATGGATTGCTAAATTCCAAAAGACACAGACAGTTGGAAGCAATATCGAAGTAATAGAGACACAGAGGATAACTACCTCAAAATATATTCAGATAGTTAAAATTGGAGAACGATATTTTGCGATTGCTGTCTGTAAGGATACAGTCACTATGTTATCTGAAATTAATAAAGAGGAAATTTCCTTTAGTCATGAAGAACAAGGGACTACTATGGATTTTAAGACAATATGGGAAAAAGTTAAAACATCAGCCCGGACCAGTGACAAAACAGACCAGGAAAAGTAGGCATATATTGCATATGAAAAAAAAAATACATATATCTGGAAATAAATTAATAAAGTCATTATGCCTGCTGATTATGGTAGGCATATTGTGTATCTGCCCTAAAATGCCGGCACATGCAACCGGGACAGTTGATTCTACATTGACGGGCACAACAGACAGCCGTACGAATATTGAAGAGCCTGGTGCATCGGATAATGCGGATGACTTAAAAGATTTAAATATAGCAAATCAAGTAACAATTACATATGATAACGGAAATGGTCAGGTGAATGGTGCACTACGTATTTTGATTACGTTAACGGCAATTGCACTTGCACCGATTCTTATTATTCTTCTTACGTCCTTTACCAGAATTATTATTGTATTACATTTTACCCGTAATGCACTCAATACAACTTCAGCTCCACCTAATCAGGTTATTATTGGACTGGCGTTGTTTCTTACTTTTTTCATTATGAATCCGGTAATTACGCAGATACGTACAGAAGCGATTCAGCCGTTTGATGCTGGAGAAATTACGCAGGAAGAAGCATTGGAAAGAGGAATGGCACCATTAAGAACATTTATGTATGGTCAGACACAGACAAAAGATGTACAGATGTTCATGCAGATTTCGGGAACTGAATGGAATGGTGATTTGGATGAGATTCCAAATGTGGTTTTAATTCCGAGTTTTATTGTTTCAGAACTTAGAATGGCCTTTATCATTGGATTTATTATATACATACCTTTTATTGTAATTGATATGGTAGTCGCGTCGACACTTATGAGTATGGGTATGATGATGCTTCCACCGACGACAATATCCATGCCATTTAAGATTTTACTCTTTGTACTTGCAGATGGATGGAATTTAGTAATTGGTAACCTTGTAAGAACATTTTATTAGTGAGGAGATGATGGAATATGACTATTGATGACGTTGTAAAAATATCGAATGATGCACTATATGTCATATGTATTACATCTGCTCCGGTATTGTTGATCTCACTGATTGTAGGCTTAATCGTTAGTATTTTCCAAACGGTTACTTCTATTCAGGAACAGACTTTAACATTTGTACCCAAGATACTGGCAATATTTGTTTCACTTATTCTTTTTGGTCACTGGATGTTAAACACAATGGTTGATTTTATGGTTAATCTTTGGACTGATTTTACAGTCTATATCAGGTAGCTTATGATAAATTATTCTTTTTCTTTAGCAAATCTAGAGTGTTTTTTACTGATTTTTGTAAGAATTACAATGTTTATATACATTGCGCCTTTTTTTAGTATGAGGGGTGTTCCCAATCAGGTAAAGATAGGACTTGGATTTTTTGTTTCTTTATTAGTTTATCAGTTATCACTGCCACATCCGGCAATTTTATATGAGACGGTTTGGGGATATGCGGTAATTGTAATGAAGGAAGCTTTAACAGGACTTTTAATTGGATTTTCAACATCTATTTGTACTTCAATTATTGCTTTTTCAGGTAGAATAATTGATATGGAGACGGGGCTGTCAATGGCAAATCTTGTAGACCCGACCAGTCGCGAAATGAGCAGTATATCTGGCGTTTTTTACCAATATATCATTATGCTTATGCTGATTATTTCGGGGATGTATCGTTACATATTAACGGCACTTATTGAGACATTTACGTTGATTCCGGTTAATGGAGCAGTTTTTAATTCAGAGAAGTTACTATCTTCAATGATAGTATTTTTGGGAGATTATATTTCAATAGGTTTCCAAATTTGTCTTCCGGTATTTGCAGTTATGCTGCTTTTAAATGCGGTATTGGGCATTCTTGCAAAGGTATCGCCACAGATGAATATGTTTGCTGTTGGTATGCAGTTAAAGGTTTTGGTGGGATTATGCGTATTATTTTTTACAACCGGAATGATACCGGCGGTTTCCAATGTGATTTTTACAGAGATGAAAAAGATGATGGTTTCTTTTGTCGAGACCATGATGTAATGCTTCCTTATAATCTGCAGTTTTTTGCTGATGATGGGCAGGGTGGAGAAAAAACAGAACCTGCAACACAGAAAAAATTAGAGGATGCAAGAAAAGAAGGTCAGGTTGCAAAGTCAAGAGAAATAGGGAATGGACTGGGTTTGCTGGCTTTGTTTTTAGTTTTGAAATTCTGGGTAGGAAATATGGGAACACAATTTCTGGAATTGTTTTCTACTCTGTATAATAAAATACCGGACATAACCAAACTTATAGGCAATCCGGTTCCGGAAAATGATTTTAATGTTATTTATATTGATTCCATGATTTTGATTATTAAAATCGTATTACCGGTATTTTTGGTTGGATTTATTATTGCGTTTGCATGTGATTACGTTCAGGTGAAATGGAAGCCAACAGCCAAGCCGCTTCAGCCTAAATTCTCCAAATTAGATCCGATAAAAGGTTTTAAAAAGGTATTTTCGGTTAATGCGATTGTGGAACTAATCAAATCACTTGCCAAGATTTTTTTGATTTTATATGTTTGTTATTCTTATCTAAAAGACAGATATGACCAGATATTTTTGTTGTATGACATGTCATTGATACAGGCCATTAATCTGATAGGTAGGACTGTTATCGATTTAGGTATTCGAATTTCCATTATTTATATGATTCTTGCACTGGCTGATTTTATTTATCAGAAATTCAAATTCAATAAAGATATGAAGATGACGAAGCAGGAAGTAAAGGAAGAATACAAGAATCAGGAAGGAAATCCTGAGATAAAAGGAAAAATTCGTCAGAGAATGAGGGAGGTTTCCCAGCGAAGGATGATGCAGGCTCTTCCGGAAGCAGATGTAGTTATCACTAACCCGACGCATTACGCGGTGGCAATTCAATATGATCCGGAGAAATCTCCGGCACCGGTAGTTATTGCGAAGGGTGAAGATTTCCTTGCAAAGAAAATCAAGGAAGTTGCAAAAGAAAATAATATTGAAATTGTTGAAAACAAACCACTTGCAAGAATGTTATATGCAAATGTCAATATTGGAGAGCAGGTTCCACCGGAATTGTATCAGGCGGTGGCCGAGGTACTTGCATTTGTATACCATCTTAAAGGCAAAGTATAGTACATAGATTATAAAAGAGACAGGTAAGACAGAAGAGAAAAGAAGGGAAGGAATGGCATGAAGGTTAGACAAGCCGATTTAGGTATCGCACTTTATATATTAGCGGCATTTGCCATGTTAATTATCAGTATTCCCTCTTGGCTGCTTGATGTTTTGTTAGGACTTAATATTGCGATAGCCTTTACGATTCTTTTCACTTGTATGTTTATAAAAGAAGTATTGGATTTATCATTTTTTCCGACGATTTTGCTGTTCACCACTATTTTTCGTATTGCCCTGAATGTATCGTCTACAAAGCTTATCTTGGCTACAGGAGATCCGGGTAACGTAGTAGCAACATTTGGTGAGTATGTAGGTGGCGGTGATTTAATTATTGGTACTATCGTATTTATTATTTTGATTATCATCCAGTTTATGGTTATTAATAAAGGTTCTGAACGTGTAGCGGAAGTAACAGCCAGATTTACACTGGATGCTATGCCCGGTAAACAGATGGCAATTGATGCTGACTTAAATACCGGTGCTATTACAGATAAAGAAGCCAAAATACGAAGAGATAAGATACAGCAGGAAGCAAGTTTCTTCGGTTCCATGGATGGTGCTGTTAAATACGTAAAGGGAGATGCTGTTGCAGGTCTTTTAATTACAGTAGTTAATATTGTCGGTGGAATATCAATGGGTGTATTACGTCAGGGAATGGATATGGGTTCTGCGCTTGATAAATACACGATTCTTACAATCGGTGATGGTCTTGTCAGCCAGATACCATCGTTACTCGTTTCATTATCAACGGGTATTTTGGTAACAAAAGGTTCGAAGGATGCAGACTTTGGCTCGGTACTTGTAAAACAGTTATTTGGTCTTCCGAAGGTTATGTATTTGGTTGGTATTACGATTTCTGTTTTAGGAATTGTTACACCACTGAATCCGATTATTTTCGTTGGAATTGGTGTTCTCTTTATTATTTGTGGTCGTATTATGGAAGGAACCATTGAAACGGCTAAAATAGAAGAAGAAGCAGGACAGGATGAAGCGGCGGCAGAAGAAATCAGGCAACCGGAAAATGTTACGTCCCTATTGCAGGTTGATCCAATTGAGTTAGAGTTTGGCTATGGAATTATTCCGCTTGCCGATGTAAATCAGGGTGGAGATTTATTAGATCGTGTTGTTATGATTAGACGACAAATTGCGTTAGAACTTGGAACAGTAGTTCCGATTATTCGTTTGCGTGATAATATTCAGTTAAACCCTAATCAATACATAATTAAAATAAAGGGAATTCAGGTCAGTGAAGGTGAGATTTTATTTGATCATTACATGGCAATGAATCCGGGATATGTGGAAGAAGAAATTACGGGTATTCCGACATTTGAACCATCATTCCATTTGCCGGCAATATGGATTACGGAAGGACAGAGAGAACGTGCGGAGAGTATGGGATATACTGTAGTTGACCCGCCTTCTATTATAGCAACGCATTTAACAGAAATTATCAGAGAACATATTTCAGAATTGTTGACAAGACAGGATGTTCAGAATCTTGTTAATAATCTAAAGGATGCTAATCCGGCACTTGTGGATGAATTAGTACCAAAATTATTAGGACTTGGAGAGATACAAAAGGTTTTACAGAATCTTTTAAAAGAAGGTATTTCTATTAGGGATTTATTGACGATATTTGAGACATTAGCAGATTATTCAGCAACATCAAGAGATACAGATATTTTAACAGAGTATGTAAGACAGAGTTTGAAAAGAGCAATATCGAATAAGTTTTTTCCACAGAATGAAACAACAAGTGTGGTGACATTAGATCCAAAATTAGAGCAGACAATTATGGCGTCTGTCAAACAGACGGAGCAGGGTGCATATCTAAATTTAGACCCGGATAAAACAAAAGCAATCATGAAGTCTGTAGAACAGGAATTAAAGAAACTGGAGGATTTGGGTAAAACTCCTATTATTATTACATCACCTATTGTTCGAGTTTATTTTAAAAAATTAACAGAAGATTATTTTAAGGATTTGATTGTGGTTTCTTATAATGAAGTAGAATCAAATATTGAATTACAATCTGTGGGGATGGTAACGGCATGATAATTAAAAAATTTCAAGCAAAAACAGAAAATGATGCAGTGGAAAATGCCAAGCGTGAACTTGGAGCTGGCGTTGTCATTATGAATGTTAAAACGGTGAAAAAGAAGGGAATTTTTTCCTTGTTTCAGGCACCGGTTGTAGAGGTGACGGTTGCTCTTGAAGAAGAGAACGAAAAACAGATGGCAGGACAGAAACAGGCACCAGCTATGACGGCATTAGAACAGCTTGCTTTGCAGAAAGAAAAAACAGGCGGCTATGTACCGGAGAAACAGGAAGCCGGGACAAATGCATTAGAAGAAAAATTAGATTCCTTACAAAATCTATTAAAACAAAAATTAGAAACAGATGAAGTAGAAAAAAAAGAGAAAGACAAAGATAAAGAAAAAGACAAAGAAAAAAACAGCAGTGAAGAGGAAGATGAAGAAGAACAAAATGAGCAGATGAAATTCATGAAGTTGCTCTATAATGTCATGATTGATAATGAAGTACATGAAATCTATGCCAATCAGATTATTGAAGAAGCGGAAAAAACCAATAAGCCTAATATGCCTTTTGATTATGTACTTACAAATATTTATCAGAAAATGATATTAAAATTTGGACAGCCACAGATGATAGAGCCGGCAGAGTCACAAGGACCTAAGGTGGTATATTTCGTCGGACCGACAGGAGTAGGTAAGACAACTACAATTGCTAAAATCGCATCCAAATTCTGTGTAGAAGAAAAAAAGAAGGTTGCTCTTTTGACAGCAGATACTTATAGAATTGCTGCAGCTGAACAATTAAGGACATATGCCAATATTTTAGAGATTCCTTTCCGTATTATTTACAGTGGACAGGAAATTGAGCAGGCGTATGAAGAATTTAATGATTATGATTATATTTTAGTCGATACAGCAGGACATTCCCATCATAACGAAGAACAGAAAAATAATATCAGATTGATTATACATACGTTGGATGGAAAAGCAGAAACAGAGGTTTATCTTGTTTTAAGTGCGACTACAAAATATAGAGATTTGACAAGTATAGCAGATACATATAAGGAAATGACGGAATATAAAATCATTTTTACAAAACTAGATGAGACTACCTCACTTGGTAATTTATTAAATTTAAGATTATATACAGAATCGGATTTGTCTTATGTTACATACGGACAAAATGTTCCGGAAGATATCGATAAATTCAATCCACAGACAACTGTAAAACAAATATTGGGTGGAAGAAATTAATATTGCCATTATAATAAGGAGGCTTGTTCCATGGATCAGGCAGAACAACTCAGGAATATCATTAAAGCAAGTAATATGCCATCAAGGCCTTTAGCCCGTGTTATTACAGTTACAAGTGGAAAAGGCGGGGTGGGTAAATCCAATACTGCAATTAATCTGGCAATCTGGTTTCGAAAAATGGGGCAGAGAGTTATTATTTTAGACGCGGATTTTGGATTGGCAAATATAGAGATTATGTTTGGAACAGTACCCAAACACAATTTATGTGATTTGATTTATCAAGGAAAAAATATAAAAGAGATTATTACATGGGGACCGGGAGATGTCGGATTTATCTCAGGAGGTTCAGGTATTGTAGGTCTATCTAATTTAAGTCGTGATTATCTGATTTATATTATTCAGAATCTTGCTCAACTTGATGCTATAGCGGATGTAATAATAATTGATACAGGAGCAGGGATATCAGATGCAGTATTGGAATTTTTAGTTGCCAGTGGTGAAATATTACTTGTTACAACACCAGAGCCTACTTCCATTACAGATTCCTATTCCCTGTTAAAATCATTAAATCGTCACCCGAGATTTTCCAGTGAGGAATCAAAGATAAAGGTAATCGCAAATCGTGTGGAAAAACAGGAAGATGGACAGGCCTTATTCAACAAATTAAATGTGGTGGTATCAAGATATTTAAAACTTCCCATCACATATTTAGGAGCTGTTCCACAGGATGAAAAATTGTCGCAGGCAGTTATGCAGCAGATGCCGGTTTCCTTACAGAATCCAAATGCGAAAGCATCCAAAAGTTATGAGTTAATTGCAGCAAAATTAATGAATAAAGATTTTGACCAAGATGTAAAAAAGAGAGGAATGGCAGCATTCTTTTCACACCTTGTAACAGGAAAAAAGCTAAGTTAGAAAGCGAGCGAAAATGTTGGATAAATATATTTTACCAGGACAAAGAGTAGAATTAAAAGCAGTTGAGCGAATTAAATTAAGTGAAACAGAGACCGATGCCATCACAAAAACGTATACCAGTAAAGTTTATGATGTTACATCAGAAGACAGACTGGAAATATTGATGCCGATGGAGCAGACAAAATTAATTCTGTTGCCGGTAGACGCCGAGTATGAACTATTTTTCTATACGGAAAATGGTCTGTATGAATGCGTCGCACGAATCATTGACCGGTATAAAAGCAATAATGTATATCTGCTTGCGGTTGAACTTGAGACCAACTTGAGAAAATACCAGAGAAGAGAATTTTATCGTTACAGCTGTGCTTTGGAAATGGATACAAGACATTTGGCTGAACAGGAGATTCAGGCGGCAGAGAAGCATAAAAGTTATCTTGTTCCGGGACTTCCGCTCAAACAAAGTGTAATTGTAGATATAAGTGGAGGCGGTTTACGTTTTGTATCAAATTATAAATATGAAAAAGACAGTTTGATTTACTGCAAATATGAATTATTTATTCATGGCGGACAAAAAACATATGAAATTATATGTAAAATTTTAGACGTTCGAGAACTTGACAACCGACCAGGTGAATATGAACATAGAGTACGATATCAGAATCTGGACAATCAAGATCGGGAAGAAATCATTCAGTTTATCTTTGAAGAAGAAAGAAAGAGCCGAAAAAGAGAAAAAGGGTTCTAAAAAGGGAAAAATATGAAAAAAGTTCTAGTAGTTGATGACTCTGCACTCATGAGAAGGGTTCTGTGTGATATAATCAACACAGATGGTAGATTTACTGTTACAGACGAAGCGGTAAATGGACTCGAAGCCCTGGAGTTACTTAAAAAGAATAGTTATGACGTTGTAGTTTTAGATGTCAATATGCCGAAGATGGATGGTATTGAGTTATTAAAGGAACTCAAACGACAAAACATTCGGGCACGTATTCTCATGGCAAGTACAGACACTATGGACGGGGCAAAAGTCACCTTAGATGCGTTGGAATTAGGAGCAATGGATTTTATCCACAAACCTGATTGGTCTTACAGATGCCGTGATGCGGTATTTAAAGACAGATTCTTAGAATTATTATACGCAGTAAGCAATTCCAGATTGTTTGATTCCGGACATGAGGATGATGACAAAAAAGCAGCGGAATCCGTTCGTGTAATTGAGAAGATTCTACATAAAGAATCCGGTAAGATTACAGGAAAAAAGATTGTTGCGATTGCGTGTTCTACAGGAGGACCCAAGGCACTTCAGAGTGTTTTGCCGGCATTGCCGGAAGACATGAAAGCACCGATTGTTTTAGTGCAGCATATGCCAGTAGGATTTACTCTTTCTTTTGCACAGAGATTGAATTCACTTTGCAGAATGACGGTAAAGGAAGCAGAAGAAGGCGATGTTTTACAGGAAGGGCATATCTACATAGCAAAAGGCGGATACCATATGAATCTTGTGAAGAGTGGCAAAAACACGACTGTTCATTATTCAGAAGAACCATATAGGGAAGGCGTCAGACCGTGTGCCAATTATATGTACGAATCACTTTCAAAATGCGATTATGATGAAGTGGTTTGTGTGGTACTTACAGGTATGGGTGCAGATGGAACACAAGGAATCTTACATCTAAAGGACAATAAAAAAATATATGTTATTACGCAGGACTCAGAAAGCTGTGTTGTAAATGGAATGCCAAAGAGTGCTGTTAAGGCAGGATTGTCAAATCAATCAATTCCCTTGCCACAAATTGCGCAGGAGATAATTTTACACGTGGGGGTAAAGTGAAATGGACGTTAGCCAATATCTAGAGATTTTTATCGATGAAACAAAAGAACATCTGCAAAGTTTAAATACGCAGATACTGACGCTGGAGCAGGAACCGGAGGATATGGACACCATTAATGAGATATTCCGTGCAGCTCATTCCTTAAAAGGTATGGCAGGAACCATGGGATATAAAAGAATGCAGACATTGACCCATGATATGGAAAATGTCTTTTCAGAAGTGCGCAATGGTACCGTAAAAGTCAATGCAACGGTTATTGATGTTCTCTTTCAGTGTTTGGATGCATTGGAGGAATATCTTGCAAATATTCAAAGCTCAGCAGATGAAGGAACCAATGAAAATGAGAATTTGATAAAAGCATTAAATGAGTTCTTAAATGGCAAAACCGAGCAGCCAAAAGAAGAAAAAGCACCTGAAAAAGCAGCAGAGAAGGCAGATGCACCACAGGAAGGTTCTGCAGATGCAGATAAAAATAAATGGAAAGATTTACAACTCAATGAATCCCAGGTTCATGTACTTTCAGAAGCCCAAAAAGAAGGGAAAAAAGTAATTGGCTTAACTGTTTTTGTACAGGAAACATGTATTTTAAAAGCGGCAAGAGCGTTTTTAGTATATAAAACACTTGAGGATTTAGGTGAAGTTATTGTATCTCAGCCATCAGCGCAGGACATAGAAGATGAAAAATTTGAATTTGATTTCAGTGTGATACTTGTATCAGATTCTGATTGTGAAAAGGCAATTGCAGCAGCTAAAAATGTATCTGAAATAGAAAATGTATATGGAGGATATCTTGAAATCACAGGTGAACAGACTACTGAAATAGCTTCCACACAGACAGATGATACAGAAAAGGCACAGGACAATATGCCGGCTGTTTCAAATAAAGGCAATGATACAAAGCAACAGGTTGAAAAGAAAAAACCGGTTGTTAATCGTACTGTCAGAGTCGATATTGAGAAGTTAGATGATTTAATGAATCTGGTAAGTGAGTTGATTATTGCCAAGAATTCATTAGTTTCTGCTACTACTGCAAAGAGTGATGCAGGAAGTAAATCCGTAAATGAACAGATAGAATATCTTGAAAGTGTTACCACGAATCTGCATGAATCCGTTATGAAGGTTCGAATGGTGCCAATAGAAAGTGTTGTTAATAAATTCCCGAGAATGATTCGTGATTTACAGAAAAAACTTGGCAAAAAGATGGAATTGTATATGTCAGGTGAAGAGACAGAACTTGACCGTACCGTTGTAGATGAAATCGGAGATCCATTGATGCATTTACTTCGTAATTCAGCAGATCACGGTATTGAAGGTGATGTAAATCTTCGTAAAAAGAGAGGTAAATCAGAGACAGGTTCTATTTTTCTAGACGCATATCAGGATGGTAATAACGTTGTAATTGAAGTTCGTGACGATGGAAATGGAATTGATGTTGAAGCAGTAAAGAGAAAAGCATTGGAGAGAGGTACGATTACTGAAGAGCAGGCTTCTGTTATGAGTGACAAGGATATCGTTAATCTTTTATTCCTTCCAAGTTTTTCGACGGCAAAGGTTGTTTCCGATATTTCAGGTCGTGGTGTTGGACTTGATGTTGTTCGTTCCAAGATAGAGTCATTAAGCGGAGAGGTAGAAGTTAAAACGGTTCTTGGTGAGGGAAGTACATGGACAATTCGTCTTCCACTTACACTTGCTATTATACAGTCACTGATGGTTATCATTGGTGGAGAAAAATATGCTATTCCGCTTGGGACAATTCAAACAATCGAAAGTATTCCACCAAGTGGTGTGAAGTATGTACAGCAGAAAGAAGTTATTAATTTAAGAGGAAATGTTATTCCAATCGTCCGTATGAGTGATGTATTAGGATGTCAGTCAGAGCGAGATGCAGATGAGGATTTAATTATTGTAATTGTTAAGAAGGGAGACAGACAGGCAGGTCTTGTAATTGATGAATTAACAGGACAGCAGGAAATCGTTATCAAATCACTTGGTAAATATATTAACAAGAGCAAAGTGATTAGTGGAGCTACTATCTTAGGTGATGGTGAAGTAGCACTGATTATCGATCCGAATGCTTTGATTTAAGGGAAGGAAGGAATACAGGATGAATGAAGTAGGTGTTTACTCAGAAGCAAAACAATATATAAAGATAGAAATGGGAGAAGAATTATTTGGGATTGATATCAGCTATGTTGATAATATTGTCAGAATGCAGCGCATGACAAGAGTTCCCAATGTGGCTCCTTATATTAAAGGTGTAATAAATCTTCGTGGAGAAATTATTCCAATTATGAGTCTTAGACTTAAAATGGGATTAGAAGAAGCAGAAGAGACAAAAGCGACCAGAATCATCATTATTAAGATGGAACAGTATGGCAAAATTGGAATGATTGTTGATGCAGTAAAAGAAGTAGTATCACTGCAGGACGAACAAATCGATAAGATGGTGTATGATAGTAAAGATGAAACTGTTCATTATGTTGCAGCAGTTGGGAAAGTAGAGGACTCGTTGATTTCATTATTGGATTTAAATGTGGTAACAATGGATAAGGCAGCTAAGGAGGAAGTTTAATGAGCGATTTGACATTGGAAAATATGTCAACAACCTATTATGATGTATTGAAGGAATTGGGTAATATCGGAGCCGGGAATGCAACGACAGCGCTTGCGTCTATGCTTCAGTGTAAGGTTGACATGAAAGTTCCGCAGGTAAGAGTTTTGGATTTTAAGGATGTTGGAGCTTTGCTTGGTGGAGAGGAACAAGAACTTGCAGGTGTATATCTTGCTGTAGAAGGAGATGTTACAGGAAGTATTCTTTTCTTGGTTAAAAAAGATGTTGCGATGCATCTTGTTAAAAAACTGATGGGTGATATGGCCTCAGATGTTTTTGGGGAAATGGAGCGTTCGGCTTTAAAAGAAATATCCAACATTATTACAGGCTCTTATTTAAATGCATTAGCTACGTTAACAAATCTTACAATATATCCATCTGTTCCGGATTTGACGATTGATATGGCAGGAGCAATTTTGAGTGTTCCTGCAATTGAGTTTGGAATTATGGGTGATAAAATTTTGCTGATACAATCTCAGATTTCAGATGAGATTGAGATTGACGGATTTTTTATTATGGTTCCGGATATGGAATCATATGAGAAAATTCTTAAATCGCTTGGTATTCCACTAGACTAATGAAAGCTGGAGTTATGGAAAATGGAAATTAAGGTTGGAATGGCAGATTTGAACATCTGCGAAAGTCCAGACAGCATTACTACATTAGGTCTTGGTTCTTGTGTTGGAGTTGTATTGTGGGATCCACTGGTAAAGATATGTGGAATGGCACACATTATGCTACCGGACAGCACTGCTATTTCGAAGAATCAGAATAGGGCTAAGTTTGCTGATACAGGAATAGAAGAATTACTGGAAAAAGTGATTGCAAAAGGCGCAAAGAGAGAACGATTGGTAGCCAAAATTGCAGGCGGTGCACAGATGTTTAGCGTAAATAATAATTCGAATTTATTACGAGTGGGAGAGCGAAATGTAGTTGCTGTAAAGGAAAAACTGCAGGAACTGGGAATTGAAATTAAAGCAGAGGATACCGGTAATAACTATGGTCGAACGGTAATTTTCTACCCACAAACAGGAGAATACTGTATCCGTGCAATTGGTAAGGAACAAAAAAGTATATAACCTAATTGTAGTATATTCTGTTCTAAGAAAAGGATATAATATATGAGTGTTCAGATGAAATTATTGCCAGCATTAATTACATTATTAGCAGGAGCAATTACAAGTATTATTACATTTTGTTTACATTATGAGGGTAAAACAGCCTTGCTTATTTTGCTTGTTGTTTTGCTTTTGTTCTATATACTGGGGACGATCGTACAGAAAATTATTCTTTCCTTCGAAAGAAAAAATGCAAAAGAACAGACTTCAGAAGAAGGAAAAGTAGTAGAAAAGGATACTGAAAAAACGAGTGGTGAGACAGTGAAAAAAAGCGAAGAAACACCAACCGCTCAAGCTCCCGATAATTCAGGAGAATCAGTGCCTAACGAGAATTCACAAGAAAATACAACACAGGAAAGCCAGAACTAAAAATGAGTGGCAGGTGATACAATGGATGAGAATTCTAGAATGAAGCTTTGGAAAGAATATTCCGTAAGCAGATCAAGTGATGTACGTGAAAAACTTATATTGGAATATGCACCACTGGTAAAGGTAGTTGCTGGAAGACTTAGCATGTATCTGGGATACAATGTGGAGTATGAAGATTTGGTGAGTTATGGAATTTTTGGGTTGATAGATGCTATTGATAAATATGATTGCACAATGCCCAATAAATTTGAAACTTACGCTTCACTGCGAATTCGTGGTGCGATTTTAGATCAAATTCGAAAAATGGACTGGATACCGAGAACAATCCGCCAAAAACAAAAACTAATTGATACAGCATCAAAAGAAATCGAAGCAACTTTTGGAAGAAATGCAACACAGGAAGAAATTGCAGAACATTTGGGGATTACAGATGAGGAATATCTCAACTGGCAGTCTCAGATGAAAGTTACAAATGTAGTATCTTTAAATGAATATATGGAACAAGGCAGTGATGTTCCCAATGCGAGAACATCTTCTTCACATTTTGCACAGCCAGAGGATGTATTGGAAGAAAATGAGTTAAAAGAAGTATTAACGGATGCATTAGGATTACTTACAGAAAAAGAACGCAAAGTTATTGAACTTTATTATTATGAAGAATTAACCTTAAAAGAAATAAGTTCCATACTTGAAGTATCGGAATCGCGTATTTCACAGTTACATACAAAAGCTTTACAAAAGATGAAATCAAAAATGGGCAAATATATTGGAATACTTACAGATGTAGGACAGATTTAGGAGGGCTTTTTGTGAATGCATATTTCCAGATAATTCATGGCGAAAAAGAAACAAAGCTTAGGCTTGTTCCGGCAACAGACGATGGAAATGCAATTGATATTGGTGAATTAATCAATTACTTAAACTATCATAAGGTTTTATTCCAATTGCCTGAATTAAATAAAGCGGTAAATAGTTACAAAGAAGAGACAATAATAACACTGAACGAGGATGCGGTATTACCGATACGTGAAGAGTTTTTTTTGGATATAAAAGAAGACCATATGAAAGCAGTAGTGCGATTTATGGCACCTTCCGATAAAGGTTCCATGATGACGAAGGAAGAAATTATCGACGATTTAAAACATCGTGGAATTGTATTTGGCGTTGATGTAGATGCAATAGAACATTTTATTTCACATAGAGAATATCTTACTGATATTGTTATTGCAAAAGGAAAAGAACCAATACAGGGTAAAGATGCTTCTATTGAGTATTTTTTTAATGTAGATACAAAAGCAAGACCAACATTGTTAGCAGATGGCAGTGTGGATTTTTTTCATTTAAATATTATCAATCATTGTGATAAAGGTGATCTTTTAGCCAAACTGCATCCTGAAGAACAGGGAGAGTATGGTTCTGACATCATGGGGACAAAGATTAAACCGCGTGATGTAAAAAGGGCAATGCTTAAGTTTGGAAAAAATATAAATCAGTCAGAGGATAAGACAGAAATATATGCGGCAGATAATGGGCATGTTACGCTAGTCGATAATCGCGTTTGTGTAAGTACTTTGATGGAAGTGGAAAATGTAGATCCGGCTACCGGTAATATTGAATTTGAGGGTAATGTACAGATAAATGGTAATGTGTGTTCCAATTTCAAGGTACATGCAAAGGGTAATGTTGAAGTTCGAGGTGTCGTGGAAGGTGCTGAGATTATTGCAGGCGGAAATATAACCATTGCCAGAGGTATGAATGGAATGGGCAAAGGAATTTTAAAATCTGATGGCAATGTTGTAGCACAATTCATTGAGAATTCAACAGTAGAAGCAGCTGGATATGTAGAAGCAGGATCAATTTTGCACAGTAATGTATCAGCAGGTAGTGAAATCCATGTCAATGGTAAAAGAGGATTTATTTCCGGTGGACGTGTGTGTGCGACCACTTTAGTAGATGTTAAAATCTTGGGTTCTGATATGGGAACAGATACGGTTATTGAAATCGGAGTCAGTCCTATGGTTAAAAAACGGTATAAAGAATTAGGAGATTTAACAGAGAATAATCACAAAATTATGAAACGTGCAATTCCTATTTTGGAAGCAGCCAGAGGAAAATTGGAAGCAGGCAAACCAATATCGGATGAACAGGTAGCAAATATACGTGAATTGGCGACGGTTGTCAAAGAAAAAAGAAAAGAATTAGCCGACTATGCTGTAGAGATGGAATCACTTAAAGAATTAATAGATGTAGAGAAACAGGCGCAGGTTGTAGTAAGAGATACTGTTTTTCCGGGTACAAAGGTTGTAATATCGGATGTATCGAAAATTGTAAAAGAAAGTATGAAGTACTGCAGATTTATTAAAAGTCAGGGCGATGTAAAGATGGTAGGAATGTAGTGTGTTGTTATAGTAAAATGGAGGGGAGTAAAAATGGCAATTGGACCGGTAATATTGAATGGGGCAATGACTCGTGTTCAGGACTATGCTCAGATGAAACAAAGTGAAGATACAAAAGGAATAGTTGACCAAAATAACTTTCAAACACAGTTTAACCGAGAAATAGATAATAAACTGAATCAGGTCCATGCAAGTGACGATACGCAAAACGGTGAAGCCAAGTATGATGCAAAGGAAAAGGGCAATGGCTCCTATGAAGGAGATGGTGGGAAACGTCGTGGAAAGCAGGAAGAAAAAGATAAAGACGGAAAAGTAATACCAAAGCAATATGCTAATTTTGATATTAAAATATAAAATAAGAGGAAATATAAGGGAAAAACAGAATGGGGATAGCAGAGATAATCATTTTAATTGTTGGTGCAATTCTTTTTACGGTTAGTTTTTTTATTCCGGAGAGAAATGTCGATACAAAAGAAAATAGAGAGTTAGAAGAAAGAATTGTCCGCGAAGTTGTGGGACAGGAAATAGCAAAATATAAATATAAAATGGAAGAGTCTGCTGAGGAATCAATTGCGAATACAAAAGATACGGCAGAACGTTACATGGACCGTATTACGAATGAAAAGATGACAGCAATAAGTGAATATTCGGATACGGTTATGGAACAGATACATAAAAATCATGAAGAAGCGATGTTTCTTTATGATATGTTAAATAATAAGCATGCACAGGTTAAAAATACGGCAGTTGAATTAAATCAGCTTGCCAAAACAGTGAAACAAATTCCCAATATGGACCATAGAGTGGAAAATAAGGAAGTAATTCAAACAGAATCCAAAACGATTACGCCTGCTGTGACACCGACCAGTCAAATGATACAGCAGAAACATTTCGAACCAATTCAACCGGAACATATTATTTTGCCGGATACAAAAAGTGCATCTGTATCGACCAAAGCAGATACAAAGAAAAAAGAAAAAGCAAAAAAAGAGACACCAGTCAGAAATAAAAAAGTTGAAGTTGTGTTTGATTCTGACAATGGCGGGATGAATAGTAATGATAGAATTCTCACATTACATAAAGCAGGCAAATCCAATATGGCAATAGCAAAAGAGTTGGGATTGGGAATCGGCGAAGTAAAATTAGTAATCGATTTATTTGAGGGGATATAAGGAAAAGACTATGAAATTAAGGTGTTACTTAAGAGGGATAGGACTTGGAATACTTGTAACCGCTGCACTTTTTCTGAGTACCGGATCCGGTAAAGAAAATACAATGACAGATAGTCAAGTGATAGCACGTGCCAAGGAACTTGGAATGGTGGATAACCAGTACCTATCAGATTATACATATCCAACAGAGGAAAGTGAATCTGTATCAGAATCTTTAGAGGTGGAATCAGAGCCTGCAACAACAGAAGAAATTACAGAAGCGACAAGTGAAGCAGGGACGCAGCAGGAAGTCACAACGATAGAAGAAGAATCCGAAGAAACCGTACAGACAGTAGAAAGCGATGAAATTGATCCATCACAAAAATATTACGTTATTGTTGTAAATAAAGGAGATGGTTCAGATACGGTTAGTCAAAAGGTATTTGAAACGGGGTTAGTACCGGATGCGGTAGAATTTGATCATTATCTAATGGAAAATGGTTATGACAGAAAGATTACAACTGGCAACCACGAGATTCCATCCAATGCAACAATGGAACAGATGGCAAAAATATTATGCAGTAACTAAAAAACTCTTCGTTATTATAACGAAGAGTTTTTTATATAGTAAAATATATTAATAGGACTTTACACTAATTTACTGATTACCTTAACAACTTCATCAGGCTGGAATGGTTTCTGTAAGAAATCGCTTGCACCATTTTTCAATGCTTCCATTACTTTACCTTTTTGCCCGGCAGCACTAACCATAACAACTTTCGTAGCCGGATATTTTTCATGAATGCTTTTAAGAGTAGCAAGTCCATCCATCGTTGGCATTGTAATATCTAATGTTACAATATCAGCTGGAGTTTTTTCAAGTACAGCAAGTGCTTCTTCGCCATTGCCGGCTTCTGCAAGAATGGTATGACCATTTTCTTCAAGTGTAGTATGTAAAATTTTTCGGAATATTCTTGAATCATCAACAATTAATATTTTAGCCATTTTTTTTCTCCTTTTTATAACGTATATGGTTGATCCAATGTAGCAACTAGGTTAACTTCTTTTCCACAAACAACCATTGGAAGGCAAAGAAGACTTTCACCACGTAAAGTTCCTTCAGATGACTGATAATGAGGAACTTCCATATCTACATCAACAAAGCGGTTACTTAAATCCGTAGCAAAAAGACCGTTTACACAGTTAATCAATTCACATAACGCATCTAAGGAATCCTCTTCATTATCGATGAAACGTTCACCGGCAAATCCGATAGCAGCTTTCATCATAGCTTCTGAAGAACCGGACAGAGTGGTTAAAATGGTATGCTTACCGCCAAGCTTCTGCATACAAAAGCATGAAAAAGGATAATCTTTAACTATGTAAGGCTGTTTAATGAAAACGTGATAATCAACAAGTCTGCTGACAGTACGAACCATAACACCACATAACTCCTGAAGAAGAGAAGGCTGTTCATAAACATAAATTGGAACAATACAGTCAATATCGCAACTCTTGAAATCTTCCATATTAGCCTGTGTGTAATTTTTATCTTTCTGGAAAGCTAAAAGTGTCTCATTAGCCTGCTCCATATTCATAAATCCACAGTCTTCAACGGCTTGTAAAAATGTTAAGAAAGCATTACCCTGCAAATGTAACAGGCGTCTTACTTGCTCGTCATTCAAATATCCTTTTTCTACTGCAATATCTCCAAAACGCTTATCGCATACAGCTTGTAACTGATTTACTTCTTCAACCTGTTCGATTGTCATTAATTTCTCGGAAACGGCAATTACACCGAGTCTTGCACGTTTCTCTTCCTGATAAGCGAAAACAGCCTCAAGATTCTTGTCTGTCAATTTTCCAGTTTCCACCAGATAGTTGGCAAATATTCTATCAAACATATTAACCTGCTCCTTTTTGTGTTTTATTTTACACCATTATACCGTTTTTGACAGATTTTAGCAAGAATACAATGTGGAATATTTAGACAAATAACAAACAATTTTTGTCTTATTGAATGTGAATGCATTTTTTTGATGGATTGATGCGAATTTTATTGATTATTTCGGCTAAATTTCTTGCCTTTTAACATTTGACATGCTATAATCAATCTGTTGCGACCAAATGTCAGAAAGGCATTGCCAACTGACTGATTGGACTATAAAACACGCATATGGATGATTTGCCGGTGCTTCTTAA
>CAZAQH010000027.1:0-23808 GCA_964487395.1 uncultured Lachnospiraceae bacterium
AAATCCTGATTTTCAAATGGATAATGATGCTGTGCAAATGGCATAGCACCAGAGTCAAACCAGCAGTCAATTACTTCCGGTACTCTCTTCATTGGCTTACCACATTTTGGACAGGTAATCGTAATCTCATCGATATATGGTCTGTGGAGTTCCACTGTCTTAGCAGCCGGATTGCCACTCATTTTTTCAAGTTCCTCACGGCTTCCGATGGATTCCATATGTCCGCATTCGCATTCCCATACGTTTAATGGAGTACCCCAGTAACGGTGGATATTTTCAAGCCAGTCACCGAAACGTCCTTTTCCGATGGATTCCGGAATCCAGTTGATGGTATTATTGTTGCGAATCAAGTCATCTTTTACTTCTGTCATTTTGATAAACCAGGATTCACGTGCATAGTAAATAAGTGGAGTATCGCATCTCCAGCAGAATGGATAATCATGTTCAAACTTAGGTGCATCATATAAAAGTCCCTTTGCGTCCAAATCTTTTAATACCATTGGGTCAGCATCTTTTACAAAGGTTCCGGCATAAGGTGTCTCTTTTGTCATGTCACCTTTTCCGTCAACAAGCTGTACGAAAGGTAAATCATACTTACGTCCAACCTTAGCATCATCCTCACCAAATGCAGGAGCGATATGAACAATACCAGTACCATCTGACATTGTGACATATGTGTCACATGTTACAAAGTAACCTTTTTTATGCTGTTTTTCGCAAATTTCTTTTGCACAGTCAAATAATGGTTCATATTCTTTATATTCTAAATCTTTTCCTATATAGGTCTCTAATACTTCGTATGCTTTTGTTCCATTTTCTTCATCTGCAAGTTTGCCAAGTACCCTGTCAAGCAGAGCCTGCGCCATATAATAGGTGTAGCCGTCTGCTGCTTTTACTTTGCAATACGTATCTTCTGGGTTAACGCAGAGTGCCACGTTACTTGGAAGTGTCCAAGGTGTAGTGGTCCATGCAAGGAAGTATGCATCTTCTCCCACTACTTTAAATCTTGCAACAGCGGAACGCTCTTTTACTGCTTTGTAGCCCTGTGCTACTTCATGAGAAGAAAGCGGGGTGCCACATCTTGGGCAGTAAGGAACAATTTTAAATCCTTTATAAAGTAATCCTTTATTCCAGATTTCTTTTAATGCCCACCACTCAGATTCAATATAATCATCATGATAGGTAACATATGGGTCATCCATATCAGCCCAGAAACCAACCGTTCCTGAGAAATCTTCCCACATGCCTTTATATTTCCAGACACTTTCCTTACATTTTGTAATAAAAGGATCCAGTCCGTATTCTTCAATCTGTTCTTTTCCATCTAAGCCCAAAAGTTTTTCTACTTCCAGTTCTACCGGAAGTCCGTGGGTATCCCATCCTGCTTTTCTTGGAACCATATATCCCTTCATGGTTCTGTAGCGTGGAATCATATCTTTGATAACACGTGTCAATACGTGTCCGATATGTGGCTTGCCGTTGGCTGTTGGAGGTCCATCATAAAATGTGTAGGTCTCTCCTTCTTTTCGGCTGTCCATACTTTTCTGAAAAATATCGTTATCCTGCCAAAATTTTAATGTCTCTTTTTCTCTATCCACAAAATTTAAATTCGTGTCAACTTTCTGATACATGATTTTGCTTCCTTTCCTTATACTAAAAAAGCCCCATCCTGAAAAGGACGGGGCAAAGTTTCCCGGTAACCACCTTAACATACTTCCATATGTCTCTCTTATAACGGTGAGATTCCGCTGATTCCTACTATATTCGGGTCAGAACTCGGAAGTGATGTTCCACTGCTTTTTACTAATATCCGGTTCGCACCCTCCCGAACTCTCTGAAACGTTTAAAAGCGTGTACTGTCTTCGTCAAAGTCGCTATCTAATATACATCCGTAATTATAAAGCGGATTTCGTGGAATTGTCAAGGGTTTATGCCCTTTCTGTTTTACATATAACCGTAATCACATCAAGTATCAGGGCAAATAAAATGATACCCATAAAGAAAATATTGAAACTTGCCATTATATTTTGCAAAAACGGCTCTGCATCTGTAAAAATACTGCTCATCATTTCTTTAAATCTCGGATTTAAAATATTGTCATTTAAAAGCCATATAATTGTAAATACCGCACTCAGCCCATCCGTTACGATTGTAACAAGCATCAGGCGTTGTGTGTAACGTCCTTCAATCAGTTTCATGATTTCTCTTCCTATTCCAAGTACTGCAAAAATCACAATCAGATACCATGTCTGTCTGATGAAATTAACATTAAATATCGGTATCACTTCATTATTTTTAGTATTAACCGCACATAAAATCTGTGGACAGACCAAAAACAATGTCGTAAATAATATGGAAATAATAATTCCAACAAGTACAGAGACTCCGGATATCTTATCTTCTTTTTTCGGAAGCTGGGGCAGATTATCAAGGCTGTCAAATACTGCATCTATTTTTACCTGCTTGCGGTAAAGATAGGCAAAAATGATTGTGACAATTGCAAATCCACTTAGTACACCGCCAAAAACAGGTGCAATGATTGTCGCGATTGCTTCATACCAAACCGGCTGCTCATTCATAACGGTCAGACATCCCGCAATAAACATTCCAAAGATAACACAAGCCGTCACAAGCTTAATCACAAACTTATAGATTCCAAAATACGGAGCTCCTATCAGACATTTCTTTCCATCCTGGCTGTACTTTTCATATAATTCAAGTGGTGTGCCCAGTTCGCTTAAGATTGCTTTTATCTGATATTCATTGGGTTCTTTATCGCCATACTGTTCTTCAATCATATCATCAATAATCGATTTTAATTCTTTTGCAATATCCTCTTTTTCTGATTTTTTCAAATATCTTGTGACTGCGTAAATATAACGCTCTATCAATTCTTCTTTTTTCATATTCATTCCTCTTTTCTTGACCTGTTTACAATAGTTTGTTAATGGACTTAGAAAATGTCAGCCAGTGTTCTTTTATTTTTTCAAGAACAATTGCTCCATCTTCTGTCAGTTCATAGTATTTACGTGGCTTTGCGCCTTCTGTCTCCCATTCACTTTTTAAAAGTCCCTGTGACTCTAATCGTCTCATTAAGGGGTATAGTGTGTTGCCTTCGATTGGTATGCCTGCATCCTCTAAAATTTTAACGAGATTGTAGCCATACATCGGTGTCTTCAGCTGGCTTAGTACCAGCATAATCAAGGTACCTCTTCTAAATTCAAGAATCAAACCTGCTACTACTTCATCATGATTCATGTCATTACCTCATTCTTTATTGGTATGTTTGTATTTATGGTGGGTGGTGTGTTGTGTGTATTGTTTCGTGTGTGCGGTTTTATACTGTGTGACATTTTATAGTGTGTGTCATACAGTGTATATTGTTATATTACTGTGTCATGCACACTATGTCAAGACTTTTTTTAAATTAATGCTATTTGGGACATTCTGATACTTTTACCCACAGCATCGGCTTTTTTGCTCTTTACTGTCTGCAATTTCATGGAATTCTGCAAAGTTTCATGATACTGATAGTTTGCATTTACCAACACGATTGGGAATTTGAGCCACTTGTGTCTGCAATTTTCTGCTTCTCCTGTATAAAGGACACAGGGGGTTAGAGATATTGGCATAAAAGATAAACGAAACAAGGCGACCAGACGAAAAAGATTGATTTTTTATGCTTCATACCGTATTATTTGTATAACCCTTTGACAGGTGTAAATACAATTGTAAAAAGCAAATAGAAAACGGAGGTCTACTTCATGGGCAGACAAAATCTGACATTAATGACCGATCTTTATGAATTAACAATGATGCAGGGATATTTCAAGCATAAAGACCGTAATGAAACCGTCATATTTGACGCATTTTTCAGAAATAATCCAATGGACAGTGGCTATGCCATCAGTGCAGGATTAGAACAGGTTATTGATTACATTAACAATTTACATTTTGAGGAAGCAGATATTGAGTATCTTAGAAGTCTTAAAATATTTGATGAGGACTTTTTAGATTATTTAAAAACTTTCCGTTTTTCAGGTGACATTTATGCGATTCCCGAAGGAAGTCTGATGTTCCCAAGAGAGCCGATGATTAAGGTCATCGCTCCTATTATGGAAGCACAGCTTGTGGAAACCGCAATTTTAAATATTATCAACCACCAGAGTCTGATTGCCACAAAAGCATCCCGTGTCTGCTATGCAGCTAAGGGAGACGGCATTATGGAATTTGGACTTCGCCGTGCACAGGGTCCAGATGCCGGAACATATGGTGCGAGAGCTGCAATGATTGGTGGATGTATCGGTACCAGTAACGTACTGACAGGACAGTTATTTGATGTTCCGGTAAAAGGAACACATGCTCACAGCTGGATTATGAGTTTTCCGGATGAATATACTGCCTTTAAAACATATGCCAACATGTATCCAACTGCCTGTATCTTATTAGTTGATACATATGATACATTAAAATCAGGTGTTCCCAATGCCATAAAGGTATTTAAAGAAATGCGTGAAGAAGGAATTCCTCTTACGTTCTACGGAATCCGTTTAGATAGTGGCGATTTAGCTTATTTATCGAAAAAAGCAAGAAAAATGTTAGATGCTGCCGGATTCCCGGATGCTGTTATTTCTGCATCTAATGACCTGGACGAGTATCTGATTGACAGTTTAAAAGCACAGGGAGCTGCCATTACTTCATGGGGTGTTGGAACTCACTTAATCACCTCAAAAGACTGGCCTTCCTTTGGTGGCGTTTATAAGCTTGCAGCTGTTATGGGAAAAGATGGCAAATTTATTCCAAAGATTAAGCTTTCGGAAAACACTGAAAAAGTTACAAATCCAGGCAACAAAACAATTTATCGTGTTTATGAAAAAGAAACCGGTAAGATTAAAGCCGATTTAATCTGTCTGGTGGACGAAACCTTCAGTGAGGAAGAACCTCTTTTACTATTTGATCCTTCTGAGCCATGGAAAAAAACAAAAATGGCACCGGGTACCTTTACCTTACGTGAAATGATGGTTCCGGTATTTAAAGATGGTAAATGTATTTATGAATCTCCTAAGGTTATGGATATCCGTGCTTATGCACAGGAAGAATTATCTACTCTTTGGGATGAGACAAGACGTCTTGTCAATCCTCATCAGGTTTATGTGGATTTATCCGCCAAACTCTACGATATCAAGATTGACCTTTTAGATCGAATGGGACAGATGCACTAAAATATTTTTATTGGAAAAGAAGAAATTAAAATAAGTCAAAATACGAAAAAGGACATCCTACGATGTCCTTTTTCTTTATATGTGAAGCACATTATCAAACTGGGACAATGTGCTAGCTTAAGGAAGTGTCCTTTGTAGGAACACGAGTGAAGGTATTTTTCATATGATTACCCTCCTTTCCTTATTGTGTTTTCCTTTTAATTGGATATGGAGTTAGTATGTGGAAGATGAAAAAAATTTATTCTTCATAGAATGGATTACTTCATCCCAATGTTTTAATACATGTTCTGTAATAATGGGATCATACATAGTTCCAGCATTTTTTTCTATTTCTTTATAACAGAATGCAAAATCATGTGCTTTTCGATAACTTCTGTTGGATGACATGGCATCTATAGAATCACAAATTATAATCCCCTGTTCTTCTTTATCGATTTATATTCTGTAACGGCGGCTATAATAAAGAAGTTCATTTCAAGTCGTGAGAACACGCCAATTAAAACTATTTGAAGATTAAAGGATGCGGAACATAAAAGTTGTGCTATTACTGCAATTAAAAGTACAATGGCATACCATTTCGGATAGATGCTTTTCTTTTTAAATGCATATACAAACCACATTACATATCCCGCATAAGGCAGATACTCAAGCAGGTAATCTGTTAATGAATACAAAAACCCTGCTACTGCTGCAATGATGGCAAATATCATATTTGTTTTCTATTGTATGTTTTCATATATTTTGTCCTTTCTGTTTTTCTTTACTTACTTTTGTTAGTTATTTCTAACTCTATAGTAATAATATTCCTTTTATTTCCAGAAATCAATACGTATTTTTTGAATAGATTTACGTGGGGATTGCTTGTTCTACTTATTTTCCTGGAATTTTTTAAGGTTTGCGTTAAACTTATCTGCACTTTTTTTATCATTAATCCACATAACAAGTGCTACAATCAGATAAATGACTGCAATGGTTACTGCGAGTATAATGGCTGGTATGAATTCAAAAAACTGTCCATTCAACGCATTAAGGCCAAATACAAAGGCCTCAATCATTAGCAGATGGATAACATCACGAAAAATGGTCTGGCGGATGCTTAATTCTTTTTTTGAATAAGATACTAGTCCAAATATTGCCGAAAAGAATCCAAAAAGAACAGGTGAGAAGAAGGCTTCATAGCCCAATTTTACATCTGGGAAAAAAAGAAGTCCCAAGATTCCTTCTGCGATGGTAATACACGTTGTAATAACGAAAAACGATATAAATAATTGCTTAAGTTGTTCTTTACTATTCATATTAGTCGTCCCCCATAACAATTTTCTTTATAATCGGTGCGTATTGTCTGGATATCATTATCTTTTCCCCCTTTTTCATGTGAGCAAGAAATCTTCCATTTAATGCAGGGCTGATGCTGTCAAGCTGCATTAAATTCAGCACCATTGATTTGGAGCAGCGTACAAAATGATGCGTTTTATAGGCATCCTCTGCTTCATAGAGTTTAATCTTCATTTCATAGACATTATCCTTTGTGCACGCGAAGACTTTTTCGTCTACTGCTTCAAAATAGCAAACGTCTTCAAGACGGAAACGACAGATTCTCTCATCTGCCATTCCTGATAATTCGGTTCCTTTTGTAAGGGCATATGAATAAATGTCTTTTATTTCAGTTGTCACATCCACACAGGCAATCAAAACCTGTTCGTCTTCCTTATTGGGTATCTTTTTAATCGCTACCTTCATTTAGGCTTCCTCTCTTTATTCTCTGACTAAAAGGAGTTCTTCCATATCCGCAAGAACGGTTTCTGTTATCTGCAAAAGAGTCTCTTCGTCTTTTTCTACCATGCCACATTTCTTATAACGATATAAGAAATACGGTGTACCTTTGGTAATGAATTTTAACGCTTTTTCGTGTTTTTTCAAAAGGAGTGGAATGTTTTCAATCTGAATTTTGGCATCTAATTTCATCTGGAAACGAATCTGCTCACGTCCGCCCTTTAATTCTGTGATATATAGTTTATGAGCACGGCTTCTAAGCAATGCGATACGAAGAAGGTTTTCCGCCGATTTAGGCACATTACCAAAACGATCCCGCAGTTCATCTTGCATATCATCACTTTCCTGAATCGTCTCGATACCTGCGATTCTTTTGTAAATATCAAGTTTTTGAATTTCGTTCATAATATAGTCAACCGGAATATAGGCATCTACATCCAAATCTACCAGGGTATCAAAGTCTTCTAATGTGGTGGCGATACCTTTTAGATTCTTTACAGCTTCATTCAGCATTTTGCAGTATAAATCATAGCCAACTGCTTCCATGTGACCATGCTGTTTTTTACCAAGCAAATTCCCTGCACCACGTATTTCAAGGTCGCGCATGGCAATTTTAAATCCACTTCCCAAATCCGTAAATTCTCGAATTGCTGATAATCGTTTCTCGGCTACTTCTTTCAACATTTTATCCCGCTTATACATAAGAAACGCATATGCAGTACGATTAGAGCGTCCAACCCTGCCCCTTAACTGATACAACTGTGAAAGTCCAAAGCGGTCCGAATCATGAATAATGATTGTATTAACATTAGAAATATCCAATCCCGTTTCAATAATAGCAGTGGATACAAGTACATCTATTTCGCCATTAATAAAATCAAACATTAACCGCTCTAATTCATTTTCTTTCATCTGGCCATGGGCATATGCTACATTTGCTTCCGGAACAAGACTCTGAATCTGTGCGGCAATATCTGCAATGTTGTTAACGCGATTATATACGTAATAAACCTGACCACCACGTAAAATTTCTCTCACAATTGCTTCTCTTACAAGTTCCTCATTATACTCCATTACATATGTCTGAATCGGGAGACGATCATTTGGAGCTTCCTCTAAAATACTCATATCACGAATTCCTACAAGCGACATGTGAAGTGTTCTCGGAATCGGTGTGGCACTTAATGTCAGTACATCCACATCTTCCTTCATTTTTTTAATCTTTTCTTTATGTGTTACGCCAAAACGCTGTTCCTCGTCCACCACAAGCAATCCCAAATCTTTAAATGCAACATCTGCGGATAAAAGTCTATGAGTGCCTATTACAATATCAACCATTCCTTTTTTTAAATCACTAAGAATGGCTTTCTGTTCCGCCGCTGTACGAAAACGTGACAATACTTCTACACGTATCGGATAGTCCTTCATTCGCTGTGTAAAGGTGTTGTAATGCTGCTGTGCCAATATAGTAGTCGGGACCAAAAGTGCTACCTGTTTGCCCTGTGATACAGCCTTAAATGCCGCACGAATTGCAATCTCTGTCTTTCCGTATCCAACGTCGCCACAAATCAGACGATCCATAATTTTTTGGCTTTCCATATCTGCTTTCGTCGCCGCAATTGCATTTAACTGATCTTCTGTTTCTTCATAAGGAAAAAGCTCTTCAAACTCTTTCTGCCATACCGTATCCTTTGAATAGGAAAATCCTGCCTTTTGCTGACGTAGTGCATAAAGGTCGACCAAATCCTTTGCCACTCCATCAACTGCTGATTTAACCTTAGTCTTCGTATTCGTCCATTCTTTTGTGCCTAATTTATTTAATTTTGGACGTTTGGCGTCGGCGGATGCGTATTTTTGAATCACATCAAGGCCGGTTGCCAGAATATAGAGATTGCCACCATCGCGATATTCAATCTTTAGGTAGTCCTTGGTTACTTTCTCGACCTCAACTTTTTCAATTCCCCGGTAGATACCCAGTCCATGATTTTCATGAACAACGTAATCTCCGATTTTTAATTCATTGAAATCACTGATTTTCTTGCCGCCGTATTTTTTTGTTTTCTTCTTTTTCTTTTTTTCTGCACCAAAAATATCATTTTCCGAAATCACAACAAATTTAAGAAGTGGATATTCGAACCCTTTTAATACACGTCCATACATGCAAAGAGTCTCACCTGGTGCTGCTTCACGCAGTGGATCTTCACTATAAACTGCCGTTATATCATTATCACACAAATCCTGTGCCAATCTTTTTGCACGTGTCCTGGAACCCGATAGTAAAATTACACGATATTTTTTCTTTTTATAAAGCAGTAAATCCTTAGTCAGCATATCAAACCGATTCTGATAAGGTGCTACGCCTTTTACAGTCAGACTGCATTTGTAATCAGGCTTTAACATAGTACCTTTATCTTCCATAAGCGAAATGAGAACCGTTCGCAGCTTTGAAAGTGCAGAAAAAGTCTGCTCCTTCGAATATAATAATTCCATTTGTCCCGGCAGAATGTACCCTTTCTCTGCTCGTTGCATCATGCTTTCTCTAAATTCCTGTTCCACGGCGGATGCATGCTCTGTAATACGCATTGGCTCATCTAAAAATAAAATTGTATTTTCTCTGTCAAATAAATCCACAAAGGATGTAAGATTATCATAGAAATAGTTGACATAACTTTCGAGATTAGTCATTCGTCCAAGTTCCGTCAAATCTTCTTTCAATTCTTTATATTGAACATCAATACGATGTGCTTCTTCTGTCTTAAATTCTGCTCTTAATTTTCCGGATATTGCTTTGGCTTCTTTTTCAATATTAGAAAGACCTTTATGAAGTTCCTCTTCACTCAGTATGATTTCTGTAGCCGGAAAAATGGAGATTGACTCAAGGTTTTCAATGGAGCGCTGGCTTAATATATCAAAGCTTCGGATAGAATCAACATCTTCTCCCCAAAGTTCAATTCGATAAGGATTTTCCTCTGTCAAATCAAATACATCAATAATCCCGCCACGAATTGAAAACTGTCCGGGTTCCTGTACCTGATAATTTCTCGCATATCCCATTTCCACCAGTCGCGTGCTGATTTGTGCTTCATCAATTGTATTTGTTTTACTGATATTTAAAATATTATTCTTAAAAACAGAGATTGGAATTTGAGGCGTCATTAATGCATCAAAGGTAGTTACAACCGTTACCGGATATCCTTCTGCTATTCTTCGAAGTGTTTGAATACGTTCTGTTATCAGCTGATTGCCGTGAATGTCCGCCTGATAGAAAATCAGGTCTTTGGCAGGATATGGATAAATATTTCTCTCATATACACGCAAATCTTCTATAATCTCTTTTACGCGGATATCACTATAAGTAGCGATGATTTTACATTTAAAACCATCGCTTATACCTTCTAACATATGAATTTTCTGCGAATCACTGCTTCCCGAAATGCCAATACAGGTATGTTCTTTTTTCAATTCATCCTGTATCTTTTCAAAATCAGCCAGTTCGCGTAACGGCTTTGTTAATGCATTCACTTTCTTATCCTCTAATTAAACTGGTTCATAGCCGCATCAATTTGTTCGTCCACCATCATCTCTACTGCTTTGCAAACCCTTTTTTTGCTTTCTTCCATAACACTTTTGTCTTCTTTGCTGAAATGACCCAGAACGTAATCTGCAAGGTCATATCCGGGAGGCTTTTCTCCCACTCCGACTTTTATTCGTTCAAACGTGTCATGTCCTAAGTGAAGAATGATATTCTTAATTCCATTATGTCCGCCTGCACTTCCTTTTTGGCGGATTCTAAGCTGTCCAACAGGAAGGCTGACATCATCATACATGACAATTAATTGTGTTTTTTCATCTACCTTATAGTAATCTATGATTTCCCTCACACTTTCACCACTTAAATTCATAAAAGTCTGCGGCTTAACCAAAATTACTTTTTGCGTACCGATATAGCCTTTTCCAATTAAAGCTTTATGCTTACACTCTATTACATCTATATTGTGTTCTTCTGCTATTGCATCAATGCAGGAAAAACCAACATTATGTCTCGTATTCTCATATTCTCTCTTGGGATTCCCAAGTCCCACAATAATATACATTTCTCACGCTTCCTTTCTATGGCATATAGTATAGCATATATCTTTTTTTGCGAAAAGAAAAAGCTGCCGGTCATACCGACAGCTTTTATATCCGATTTAACAATTCCCATTTTGTTCAATAATACGACTGGCTTTGCCTAACGTCGCTTCGTTATACTTCTTCTGGTTCCTGTAATGCTTTTTCATAATTATCCAAAATAATTTTTTGAATATTTTCTCTTGTCGCAGAATTAATTGGATGAGCTATATCCCGATATTCTCCATCGGTTGCCTTTTTGCTTGGCATAGCAATAAATAAACCTTTTTCACCTTCAATGACTTTAATGTCATGTACTACAAATTCATCATCAATTGTGATTGAAACAATAGCTTTCATCTTTCCTTCTTTTGCGATTTTGCGCACTCTTACGTCTGTAATATTCATTTGTTTCCCCCTGTCTTCCTCTTTTAGTCTTGTTTACATGATGTATCGATCGTTACGCTCTACAACTATTTCGATGCCATTCTCCCCTTTATGATAAGAATTAGCACGAATTGTACCACGGCTCTCTACAATACAGTTTTCAATATAGGAATTGTCACCAATATAAACATCATTTAAAATTATAGAATTCTTAATTACACAATTATTGCCAATAAATGTCTTTTTAAAAATAACCGAATTTTCAACCGTTCCATTTACAATGGTTCCGCTACTTACAAGACTGTTGCTGACATTAGCTCCAATGTTGTATTTAGCCGGTGGTAAATCATCTACCTTAGAATAGATGTCCGGATATTCTTTAAAGAAATACTGTCTTGTCTCAGCATTTAAGAAATCCATATTTGCATCAAAATAATCTTCTACTGATGCAATGTTTTTCCAGTATTCTTTTAATTTGTAGCCGAAGATTCTTTTTTGATTTTTATAACGGATTAATAAATCACGTACAAAATCATATCTGTCTTCCTCTGCACATTTTTCAATCATTTCGATTAAAAGTCTTCTTCGTATTACATATATGCCGCAGGATATGGTATTAGATTTTGCAACGATTGGCTTTTCTTCGAATTCTTCTATCTGACACTCTTCATTCATCTTAATCGTGCCATAACGGTCTACATTCGCTCCAACCGGCATATCTTTACATACTACTGTTATATCTGCCTTTTTCTCAATATGATATTCCAATACTCTGTTATAGTCTAATTTGTATACACAGTCTCCTGATGCAATTACCACATAAGGCTCATGACTGGTTTTTAAGAAATGCAGATTCTGATATATTGCATCTGCCGTTCCTCGATACCATGAACTGTTTTCTGCCGTAACTGCAGGCGTAAACACAAATAATCCGCCTTGTTTTCTACCAAAATCCCACCATTTTGAAGAGCTTAGATGTTCATTTAAGCTTCTGGCATTATACTGCGTAAATACCGCTACTTTTTGAATATGTGAATTGGACATATTACTTAAAGCAAAATCGATACTACGATAACTACCCGCAATTGGCATTGCTCCAATTGCTCTTTTTTGTGATAATTCTTTCATACGATGGTTATTACCACCTGCTAATATGATTCCAATCGCTCTCATGCTTCTTCACCTGCCTTAATCAAAGTTTTTCCACTCTCAAGCATATTGTTTTTGTAGTCTTCTGCCGAAGTTACTCCAAATATGCAGGCATTTTTTCCAATGGTGATTCCTTCCGGAATAACGCTCTTTTCGCCGACACACACAAGACCTTGATTATAGATGTGAGGATCCGTTTCATTATCTACTTCTTCCCCAATTCCAAACCTGGTATTATCACCAATCTGCGTATGTTCTGCTACGATAGTTTTGTTTAATTCACAATTATCACCAATTACTGTGCTATTCATAATAATGGAATCTCGAATTATTGTATTCTTGCCAATCGTAACACCACAGCCGATTACAGAGTTATATACTTTTCCGTATATGTCAGATCCTTCACCAATAATACTTCTCTCTACTACGCTTTCACCCGAAAAATATTGTGGCGGTAAAATATCACTTTTGGTGTATATCTTCCAATATTCTTCGTATAAGTTGAATTCCGGTACAATATCAATCAATTCCATGTTAGCTTCCCAATAGGAATTCAATGTACCTACATCCTTCCAGTAGCCATTAAATTCATATGCATACAAGGATGCACCTTTATCATGGCAATATGGAATAATATGTTTACCAAAATCAAGTGCAGGCTGATCTGCTTTTGCAATCAATGCCTCTTTTAAGGTCTTCCAGTTAAATATATAAATACCCATGGAAGCCAAATTGCTTCTTGGATTCTCCGGTTTTTCCTCAAATTCTGTAATCTGACGCTTTTCATCCGTTATCATGATACCAAAACGTTTGGCTTCCTCAATCGGAACAGGCATAACTGCAATGGTGCATTCTGCCTTGCTCTGCTTATGGAAATCCAGCATAACCTCATAATCCATCTTATATATATGGTCGCCTGATAAAATCAATACATATTCCGGATTAAAGCTTTCCATATAATCAATATTCTGATATATCGCATTGGCTGTACCGGTATACCATTCACTGCTTGTACTCTTTTCATATGGTGGAAGTACTGTTACCCCTCCAATATTACGATCCAAATCCCACGGAATACCGATTCCGATATGTGTGTTTAATCGTAATGGCTGATATTGTGTCAGAACTCCGACTGTATCAATTCCTGAATTAATGCAGTTACTAAGTGGAAAATCAATTATTCGATATTTTCCACCAAAGGACACTGCCGGTTTTGCAACTTTAGATGTCAATACACCTAATCTGCTTCCTTGTCCACCGGCCAACAGCATGGCTATCATTTCCTTTTTAATCATGTCATCACCCCTAAGCTTAATTATTATGTAACCTGCCCTAACACTCCCCAGTGTATTGCTCATGCTTAGACATATAGACTACTGCTCTTTGCATGAATTAGACAAACTATTAATGCTTAAATAAATTGTATTATGATTATATCATAATAAAGTGCCAAAGTGAATGTTTTTTACAAAATATATCGACAAATTTTACGAACAATTTGTGCATATTAAACATATTATAAGATATCGAAAGCGTTTGCTTGTAAATTTTTTTCCACATATTTTGAAATTTCAAGATAAATTTTGTTTCATTTTCCCATAAAGAAGAATTATTAATTTTTTCTCATTACAAATATTCCAAAAATCTCGTATTTTCAAAGGATTTACAAAATATCATTTGTATTTTTCATAGTGATGCGATAAGATAACATACGGAATAAAAATATTAAATAGGAAGTAATCATTATGTATCAAATTGATTTCAATCATCCAATTTCTGTATATTTTATGGGAATCGGCGGTATAAGTATGAGTGGCCTTGCAGAAATTCTCTTATCCAGAGGATTTACCATATCCGGATCCGATATGAAAAAGTCTGAGCTTACAACTCTTTTAGAAAGTAAGGGAGTTTCTATATTCTATGGACAACGGGCCGAAAACATTACAGAAGATATTGATTTAATTGTATACACGGCTGCAATTCACCCGGATAACCCGGAATGGATTGCCATGACGCAGAAAGGAATTCCAAGTCTTTCAAGAGCTCAGCTTCTAGGTGAGATTATGCGTAATTATGAGCTTCCGGTGGCTATATCCGGCACTCATGGTAAAACCACTACTACGTCTATGATTTCAGAGATACTTTTAAATGCTGACACAGACCCTACTTTATCCATTGGCGGAATACTTAAATCCATAGATGGCAACATCCGTGTTGGTCATTCAAAATATTTTATTACAGAAGCCTGTGAATACACGAACAGCTTCTTAAGTTTTTTCCCAAAGATATCAATAATCTTAAATATTGATGCGGATCACCTGGATTTCTTTAAAGATATTGATGATATTCGCAACTCATTTCGTAAATTTGCAGAGCTTCTACCGCAGGACGGAACTCTGATTATTAATCATGACATTGAACATTTAAATAAAATTACAGAATCTCTTTCCTGTCCTTTTATCACATATGGATTTGACGATTCCAGCGATTACTACGCAAGTGATATTATGTATGATGAATTAGCACACCCTTCATTTACTGTACATGACAGAGCGCATGAAGACTTACAGATTCACTTGAGTGTTCCGGGAAGACATAATGTATCAAATGCCCTTGCCGCTATCGCTTTTGCTGATCTTTGCGGATTATCCCGCAATATAACTGCGCAGGCCCTAAATGCTTTTAACGGAACAAACCGTCGTTTTGAGAAAAAAGGCGAGATTGGCGGAATAACTATTATAGATGATTATGCTCACCATCCAACCGAAATTACCGCCACCCTGCAGGCAGCCAAAAATTACCCGCATAAAACAACCTGGTGCATTTTCCAGCCTCATACCTATACAAGAACAAAAGCTTTGATGAATGATTTTGCAAAAGCATTATCCATTGCTGACAAAGTTGTTCTTGCCGATATTTATGCTGCAAGAGAAACTGACACTTTAGGAATCAGTTCCAAAACATTACAATCTGAAATCAAAAAACTCGGAACCGAATGTTATTACTTCCCTTGTTTTGATGAAATTGAAAATTTTCTTTTAGAAAATTGTACACAAGGTGATTTGTTGATAACTATGGGAGCCGGAGATATCGTAAAAGTGGGCGAAAGTCTGCTTGGAAAATAGTTGTCCACTTTATCCACAAATTTGTAAGCTGTTTCACGCTTATGATTTGTGGATATTTTTGTCAAAAAGTGCTCCCAAAATCCCCAATTCAAAGCACTTTATATTTATATCCACATTATCCACATTATCCACATCTCCCTCAAATGCCCTATTTTCAAGGGTTTTGGCTATAGGAGCCTGTTCCCTTTTTGATTTTTCTATGTTATAATTTCGTTGCTTTGAAGAATAAATAGGAACAGGGTGGAACACATGAGTGAACTGACTCTTTATAAAGACACGGAAGACGGGAATACTGTCATTTCGAATTGTTTTATTGACGAATATTTGGCTGACGCTAACGATGCTCAGATTAAGGTATATCTTTATCTGACACGTATGATGAATGCGAATCGTGCTACCAGTATTACAGATATAGCCGATAAATTTAATCATACAGAAAAAGACGTATGTCGTTCTCTCCATTATTGGGAGCAGAAGGGCTTACTTTCGCTTGATTATGATCAATATGGGAATATTAACGGAATTCGTCTGTTTTCTCCCAAGTCCATAAAGAGCCACAATAATAAGATGCTTAATAATTCACCTTCGTTCACGCCATTTGTTACGCTTATGCCAAGTGTAATGAATGCAACCAATACTCCTGCCATGCAGAAGGTATCTGCTGTCTCTACGGCGATTCCTGCCCCATCCATGAATGATAGTGCTACTGTTATTGAAAAGCCCTCTTATTCTTTAGATGACTTAAAAGCTTTCAAGAGCAGAGAAGATACCGCTCAGATTTTATTTATTGCAGAACAGTATCTCAAGAAGACCTTAAGTGCCAATGACATCCGTTCTATTCTCTTTATTACGGATTATCTGCATTTTTCTGAGGATTTAATTGATTATCTCTTACAGTACTGTGTACAACGAGATAAAAAAGATTTCAGATACATAGAAAAAGTAGCTATTAACTGGGCCGAAGAAAATATTACCACCCCAAAAGAAGCAAAAAGATATTCTTCGAAATACGATAAATCTGTTTATACTATTATGAATGCTCTTGGTAAATCAAGTGCACCTACACCAAAAGAGGTTGATTTCATCAAAAGATGGAATAACGAATTGGGATTTACACAGGATATTATATTAGAAGCCTGCGAACGAACCGTTCTTGCCACTGACAAGCATAGGTTTGAATATGCCGACAAAATATTAGATAGTTGGAATAAGGCTGGCGTACATCACAAAAAAGACATTGAAGAAGCTGATCTGCAATATAAAAAGAATATGCACTCTAAAAGTTATACCAATAATAAAGCAGCAAATACCATGTTTCATCAATTCCAGCAAAATGATTATGATTTCGATGCATTAGAGCAGAAATTATTAAATCGAAAATAAGGAGTAAAGTGTGTCATTATCAAATTTACAATACGAAATGATTCAAAAAAAATACGCTGACAGACAAAGACATAACCGTTTGCAACTTGAAGAGCATATAGCATATGTCAATGAACATGTAGATGGATATCGTGAGTTAAACGATGCTATTTCTTCTTTGTGTATAGCAAAAGCCAAACATCTATTAGATGGAGACGATTCTGCACTGGAGGAATTAAAGTTAACCATTCATGATTTAAAGCTTCAAAAAGATGCCTTATTAAAATCTGCCTCCATTCCGGATGATTATCTGACTTTGTCATATGATTGTCCTGATTGTAAAGACAGCGGTTATATTGAAGGCAAAAAATGTCATTGTTTTAAGCAGGAAATGATGACTATTTTATATGATCAGTCAAATATTCGTGAATTTCTAATTACACAGGATTTTAAAAAGGTGTCTTCCGAATATTATCACGGTGTTGATCTTGTTCATTTCGAAGATACTTTGGAAAAATCAAAGAATTTTGTAAAAAACTTCGATAATGACTACCAAAATATAATTTTTTATGGTACAGTGGGTACCGGTAAATCTTTTTTATCAGGATGCATTGCAAAATCACTGATTGAAACAGGTCATTCCGTGATTTATTTTAGTGCCACTGCACTTATTGATACTTTTTCAAAATATTCTTTTGACTATAAGAACAAAGAAGAATACAATGAATTCTGCAATGATGTTTATGGATGTGATTTACTGATTATAGACGATCTGGGAACAGAACTTGTCAATGATTTTACCATTACACGGTTTTTTAATTGCCTCAACGAACGATTTTTAAGAAAAAAGCCAATTGTTATTTCTACTAATCTTTCACTTGAAGAACTACGAGGACGTTATTCAGACCGTATTTTTTCGCGTTTGACAAGTAATTTCACATTTTGTAATCTTACTGGTCCAGATATCAGAATGATAGTATAAGGTCTTATTATAGAAAGAGAGGACGTCTTTCATGGTAAAGCGTGAAGAGAAAAGAAATCTTGAAACTATTCCGGTTGGTTCACTTGGAATTATCCCATTAACCGGATGTTTTTCACTTGGTGAGAAGGTAGATTCTTATTTAGTGAAATGGAGAACAGAACGGGAAAACGAGCATAAGAACAGCTTGGCTTTTTCCGGTTATCAGCGTAAATCTTATATCTTGTCTTCTAAGGTTCCTCGTTTTGGAACAGGTGAAGGAAAAGGTGTTATTCAGGAATCTGTTCGTGGTACAGATTTATATATTATGGTAGATGTATGTAACTACAGTCTTACCTACACTCTTGGTGGTAATGTTAATCATATGTCACCTGATGATCATTATCAGGACTTAAAACGTATTATTGCTGCAGTAGGTGGAAAAGCCAGAAGAATTACTGTAATCATGCCTTTCCTTTATGAAAGCAGACAGCATAAACGTACTGCCAGAGAATCCCTTGACTGTGCAATTGCACTTCAGGAGTTAATTCGTATGGGTGTTGATAATATTATTACTTTTGATGCTCATGATCCACGTGTACAGAATGCTATTCCACTTCATGGTTTCGAGACCATTCAGCCTGCTTACCAGTTCATTAAAGGACTTCTCAAAAATGTAAAAGACTTACAGTTAGATGCTTCTCATATGATGGTTATCAGCCCTGATGAAGGTGGTATGAGCCGTGCAATCTATATCGCCAATGTATTGGGCTTAGATATGGGTATGTTCTACAAACGACGTGATTATACAACTATAGTAAATGGACGTAATCCTATTATTGCTCACGAATTCCTTGGTACAAGCGTTGAGGGAAAAGATGTAATCATCATTGATGATATGATTTCATCCGGTGAGAGTATGATAGAAGTTGCTGCAGAATTAAAGAAAAGAAAAGCCAATCGTATTTTTGTATTTTCAACCTTTGGTCTATTTACAAATGGTCTTGAAAGATTTGATAAAGCAGCCGCAGATGGTATAATTGAAAAAGTATTAACAACTAATCTGATTTATCAGACTCCTGAATTATTACAAAGAGACTGGTATATCAACTGCGATATGAGTAAATATATCGCATATTTGATTGATACCCTTAATCACGACTCTTCTATCAGCGATTTACTCGTTCCAAATGAACGTATTCAGAATATTGTTACCAGATATAAAAATGGTGAATTAGAATAAATTAATAAACCCATGTGTTCGAGACCTTCCACATGTAAAACAAAACTAAAGGAGATTATTAAAATGAATAAGAATGTACGTTACATGACACAAGCTGCTATGATAGCAGCTCTTTACACTGTCTTAACCTTTATTGCTAATGCACTGGGACTGGCTAGCGGAGTAATTCAAATTCGCTTTTCCGAAAGTTTGTGTATATTGCCTTACTTTACCCCCGCGGCCATCCCCGGACTTTTTTTAGGATGTCTGATTAGCAATATATTGACAGGATGTGCATTACCCGATGTTATTTTTGGCAGTATTGCTACTCTGATTGGTGGCTATACTACCTTTTTTTTGCGCAAGAAAAAATGGCTTGCACCGTTAGGACCGATTACAGCAAATGCAATCATTGTGCCATTTGTCCTTTTATATGCTTACGGTATCAAGCCATTATGGTTTTCTTTTCTGACTGTTACAGCCGGTGAGATTATTTCCTGCGCGGTTATCGGCATGCCTTTATTATTTACTTTAGAACATTACCGACATATTCTCTTTAAAAACTAATCATTTTCCAGGTTTTCTTTGATAATATAGGTAATAAACCGATTGCCATTTTCTTCAAAGAAAGTCCTGGAATCATTCATACCCTTTTTATAAATAGTTCCGGTTTCCGGATCCATTAAAACGGTATTCTGTTCATTAAATCCAATAATAAGTACAGCTTTTCCATCATTCAGATATGCCAGTACTGGTATATCTTTGTTAACATAATATAGAATCGTATCTACACTACAACCTGTTAAATTTAATATATCTGCATTTCTGATATTATCTTCTAAAATCTGATGAACACTTTCATTTCGCTCCAACATATATTCTGTATTTCTTGATATTCCCTGATATTTCAAGATTGTATCCAAGCAAACCGCAAGTGAGTTCTTTTCTTCTGTTACAGATTCTTCTTTAATTGCCATAATCTGATTACGCGTGCTTAGTTCTCCTCGTCTGTAAATCTCATTGCCCCAGTTATCCACTACCGTACCCATATTATCATATGCAAATTTTACCGCAGCAGCTGGATTAACGTATATTTTCTGAATATTGCCCTGTGCATAAACAAAGAAGCGCTCTGATTTCTCTTCCTGCTTTAATTCCACATTTCTTCCACCTTCATATAAAACTTCTTTTGGTGTTAAGAATTTCAGCGTTTTGGTATCTACTTCTTTTTTTAATTCAATCTGGAAAATTGTCTCATACAAATTGGTTACGGCTGTAACAATGTGATTGCTTCCTGTCTCCGTCATAACGTTGTTGGTTATCTGATCATCTTCAATCTCTGTAAAATTCTCATCCTCTTCACCTTTTTTAATTCTAGTAAGCGTAATCTGATTGGCTTCTATTGTCCCACCTGTCACGTATATGTTTTCCATCTGATAGTCTTTTAAGACTTCTCCTGATTCCGATTGAATCACGACTCTCTTCATCGGGAAAATAGTATCTCCCAAACGATTCCTTATAAGATCACTTTCATTGGCAATCCCATATATTAAATCCTCATTCATAAATCCTATTGGTTTAATATACTCTGAATTTTTGCTTTCTATTTTGGTAGTTTCTTCCGAATTTAAATTCATTAAAACAAGCGAACGGCTGACATTTGGGTCGTTTTCTTCCTGCCATACTACCATCTTATTTGTATTGGAAACATAAAAAGTCTCTTCATTTAAACCGGCAACAATTCTCTTATAAGTCTGATTGGAAATGTCTACCCGGTATATGTCCCCATCCATAAATACATAAAAATCACCACTCATATTTACATAAGCCAGTTTTTCAATATCGGCATTTAGAATTTGGGGAGATTTATCATAGGAAAGAAATATCTGTTCCTCAATCATATTTAAAACACTGTTATAATAACATATTTCCACGCCCACTTCGCCTTCATGCGTGCCTCTGTTCATATATCCGTAAATCATAAATAACACGTTGCCATTTTCCTCTACATTTAAAATCTTTACATTTGATTGACCATAAATTGTTCTTTTATCATAGTCATCCTCAACAAAAAAAGCGAACAGTCTGGCTAGTTTATTCTCCGTAACATTGTAGCTGTATACTCTACCTTCATTTGCAAAGGCTAATATATTGCCACCATCACTTTCCATCATTTGGGAATCATTATTCTGAACACCAAGGACAATTTTGTTATTGGCAAAGGATTCCTTCCCCATAGTGAAAATCTCATTCATAGTACGGTCATATGCTAATAAATAAAAGCGTTCTGTTGTATAACGAATACGATAGAATTCTTTTATTTTATAATGGTTACTTACTTTTCCATCCACAATATTCACAATATAATCAAGGCAAATAGATGCTGTCTGGTTCCCAATTTCGCATATTGTGATGGAAGGTTCTCCTACTTCACGAACTCTCATATCTCCCCATGCAACCTGATTAAGACTGCTATGAATCGTTACCCTCTGGAAGGTGGTGTCATCCCCCTCTGAATTGGGTTCTAAATAAACAGACAATTCCTTCGCTGCATCCTTATTAAAGGTTTTATTATGGAAATCAAGCACATACGCTATTTTTTCTGCTGTTTTGGCTTCTTCATTTTGAATAATGCGTGTGTAATAATATACATCATTGCCATCTGCACACTGTAAAATTAGAACAAAATTATATTCTGTATTTTCTTCAATTAAGTCCTTAATATTAACAGTTGCTTTGATCGTTTTATGGTCTTCTTCGTAATTAAATACCTGTGTATTTTCAATTAAACGCTCTCCATCTGAACTACGCACTTCAAAAGACACTGCAGATATATCCTGATCAAATTTTTCTACAGCAAAAGTCAACGCACGGTCTTCTCCAATTGGTGTAATAGAATCTCGAATCGTACTTACATCCATTTTTCTGGTATAACCATGCATTTCATTGATTTTCTGTTCATTTATTATGACTTCGGCAAGCGGTAAGGTTGCTTCTTTCATCTCAACAGTCATATCCGTTGTTCCCTGATTAAGATAAATTGAGAAGAAAACCATTGCCACTATAAAAACAGCAGCAAATATTCCGTATCGAATCCAAATTTTTCTCATACTACTATCCATAAATATACCCCTGCATATTTCCAAAACACTAGATATCTTATATAGTTTAAATGTTTTTGAATGAAAGCTCAACTAAAATTTCTCTTAAGAATTAATTCGCAATTCAAAATTTTAAATATCCTTTTTTTCGTTCATGTCTTCTTTTAAATATTTCATGATATAAAACGACCTTAATCAAATCCTGCGTCCACAATTCTTTTTCCCAAGACATAGGATTCCCCATTCTTTGTTCTTCTATTTTTATTTGATTTAATATGGTTGATACTATCTGAAACAATGCTATTCTATCCGGATATTCATCATATATTACACTTCCACTGTAATCAATTCGTTCAAGGTATGGTATTACATATCGCAGTATTTTTTTTGCTTCCTGTGGATACAATTCCTGCATATATTCCAAATCACGTATTATCTGGTCATTTTCTTCATAAAACATTGGATATGGGTATGTCATGTAAAATGGTAAAATATTATTTGTTTCCATTCTAGCCTCAAAATATTCTTTGTCATATTATATTCATATAACAAAAAAAGGCGCCACCTTTCGGTGACGCCTTTGTAACTATCTTATTACACTGATACGTGCCATTGCTCTCTGCAATGCTGTTTCAGCCCGCATAAGATCTGTCTGCGGATTCTTGTCATGCAGTAATTTCTCTGCACGTTCTTTTGCTTCCTGGGCACGTTGTTCATCAATTTCATCAGGCCATTCGATGATTTCAGCTAAAATGGTAACACTGTCCTGCAAAATTTCAACAAATCCTGCATGAAGTGCTGCCTTTTTCTGCCCTTCATCACTGCTAATCGTAAGAACTCCCGGCTTAATAATAACAGTCATCGGGATATGGTTCTTATAAACACCAATTTCGCCTTCTGTTGTATTGAATTCCACCATACTGGCTTCCCCTGTATAAAAGGTTCTATCCGGTGTAATGATTCTTAATGTAAAATTTTTATTTTCATCTGCCATACTCATACCTCTACTTTACACGGGCAAGTACGTCATCAATGCTGCCTGCATTCAGGAAGTAGCTTTCCGGAACATCATCATGCTTTCCTTCGATAATCTCTTTAAAGCCTCTGATTGTTTCCTGAACCGGTACATATTTTCCTTCTAATCCGGTAAACTGGCCTGCTACGAAGAATGGCTGTGACAGGAAACGCTGGATTTTTCTTGCTCTTGATACAACAAGCTTATCGTCTTCTGAAAGCTCATCCATACCAAGGATAGCAATAATATCCTGTAATTCTTTGTATTTCTGTAAGATTTCCTGTACGCCTCTGGCTACCTGATAATGCTCTTCACCAACGATACGTGGATCAAGAATTCTGGAGGTAGATTCAAGTGGGTCTACTGCCGGATAAATACCAAGTT
>CAZAQH010000028.1:0-23510 GCA_964487395.1 uncultured Lachnospiraceae bacterium
GTGCACCAAAAGACTTATCAAGAACTACGTTTCTTCCTTTCGGTCCTAATGTTACACGTACGGTATCTGCTAACTGATTTACACCTTTTTCCAATGCTGCACGGGCTTCTGCTCCGTATTTAATTTCTTTTGCCATAATAATTTATGCCTCCTCAATTTATTTAATAATTGCTAAAATATCTGACTGTTTTACAATAATATATTCGTCTTCTTCCAATTTTACTTCTGTTCCTGCATATTTGGAATAAATAACCTGATCTCCGGCCTTTACTTCCATTTTTACTTCTTTTCCATCCACAACTCCACCTGGTCCTACTGCAACAACTTCTGCCTGCTGTGGTTTTTCCTTATTCTGTCCTGGAAGAACAATTCCGGATTTTGTTGTCTCTTCCGCAACTAACTGTTTTAAAACTACTCTGTCTCCTAATGGAACTAATTTCATAATACTGCCTCCTTATATTAATTTATTAATTGTCTTTAAGATTTGTTAGCACTCATTATTGCTGAGTGCTAATCGATAGTCATATATTATGTTTTTCCTTAATTACATGCAACCGCTTTTGTGTTGCATTTTCTCATTATTTCTCTTGTTTTCTTTTATTATCTCTCATTATCTTTTATTTTCTTATTTTGAGTTGAAAAAGCATATTTAATATTTTTTTTATAAATGGATACCTTTTTCCAATCTTTCTCGATATCCTTTGGCATTTTTCATGTTAAATTTATCTTCAAACATTTCATATTCCGCATCTGACAGCAAATCACTTAAGGATTCTTCAACGTTTTCTTTCATAACAATTCCTGTTGCAACAGATGGGGCTAAAATGCGATCCTCAAAAGATTCACAAGACTCTTTAATCAACCTACAGTAGATTTCACATTCCTGTTCCGCCGGCATTGGAATTAAAATATGAAATACATCTCCATCTACTCTTCCTATAATATATTCCGGTTTAGCATGCTCTTTTAGAATAGAAGCAACCGTTTTAATTAATCTGTCACTTTCTTCATCGCCATAATGATCATTGACGAATTTCCAGTCATTAATATTAACGCAAATGGCTCCAACAGGTGCAATTTGTGCACGGTCTACTATCTTAAGTCTGTTTTCAAAATAAGTACGGTTTAACACTTCTGTTAATGCATCCTCTTTTTCTCCATGCTTCACCTGATACATTTCTTTTTCCAGTTTTTCTTCCAGTTCATCAATATATAAGGATGCTTCTTTTCCATAATATGTCATTTTAGCAGAATGTTCTAATATGGAAATCAAATTATCTAACAGCTTTTTAACCTGCTCTATTAATTCAGGCTTAACCTTTTCATATTTAACATATACATGCGCAACTGTGCGTTTTGCTATTTGTACCTTTCTTCCAGGCTCTTTTACAACGTCAGGCTTGAAATTCTCAAAATTACCAAACCAAACCGCACTCTCTCCATGGCGGTCTGTAATGTAAATATCTATTTGAAACAACATATGCAAATACTTGGCCTGTTGTTTTACCATTTCTACATCAAATAAATTTTGTAATTTGTAATTTTTAATATTATTGCTAACTCTTTTTTCAAGTGAAACAGAACCGTATGTCATATCACTTCCCGCCTTTCTGAAACAGATATATTGGAACCATATATATTTTACCGTTACCAATATACAAATGCAAGAAACTTCTTATATATATAACACTAATTCTTTGTTTTTCTTGCAATTTAAAAGGCTTTTCGTTACAATATCAAATGGTATACGTACATCCCAAGGATAAATGCGTATATAAAGTATATGAATCAATTTAATTGGATAGACAGGAGATTTTATGATTAGTGCAAATAACGTTACATTACGAATTGGAAAAAAAGCATTATTTGAAGATGTAAATATTAAATTCACCGAAGGAAACTGCTACGGTCTAATCGGTGCAAACGGAGCCGGAAAATCAACCTTTTTAAAAATACTTTCCGGACAATTAGAGACTACAAACGGCGATATTGCCATTACTCCAGGACAACGTCTTTCTGTTCTTGAACAGGATCATTTTAAATATGACTCTTACACTGTTATGGACACCGTAATTATGGGTAATGCCAGGTTATATGAAATAATGAAGGAAAAAGATGCTATTTATGCAAAAGAGAACTTCACCGATGAAGACGGAATCCGTGCTTCTGAATTAGAAGGTGAATTTGCAGATATGGACGGCTGGGAAGCAGAATCAAATGCTGCCATGCTGTTAAACGGTCTTGGCATTGACACAGACCTTCACTATTCTGATATGTCCTCTTTAGATGGTAATCAGAAAGTCAAAGTATTACTTGCCAAAGCATTATTTGGTAACCCTGATATCTTATTGCTTGATGAGCCTACTAACCATTTGGATTTAGATGCCATTGCATGGCTCGAAGAATTTTTAATTGAATTCGAAAATACAGTTATAGTCGTATCTCATGACCGCTATTTCTTAAATAAAGTATGTACTCAGATTGCAGATATTGATTATGGTAAAATCCAGCTTTATGCGGGCAATTACGATTTTTGGTATGAGTCAAGCCAGTTATTAATGAAGCAGATGAAAGAAGCCAATAAGAAAAAAGAAGAAAAAATCAAGGAATTACAGGAATTCATTTCCCGTTTCTCTGCTAATGCTTCAAAATCCAAACAGGCAACCAGTAGAAAACGTGCTCTTGAAAAGATTGAACTGGATGATATCAGACCATCCAGCCGTAAATATCCTTATATTGATTTCAGACCGGAACGCGAAATTGGAAATGAAGTATTATCTGTTGAAGGAATCTCCAAAACTATTAATGGTGAAAAAATTCTCGATAATCTTTCCTTTATTGTAAATCATAATGATAAAATTGCTTTTGTTGGTGGTAATGAAATTGCCAAAACAACACTCTTTAAAATACTGACTGGAGAAATGGAACCCGATGAAGGCTCCTTTAAATGGGGTGTTACGACCTCTCAGGCATATTTTCCAAAGGATAGTACCGAAGAATTTGACAATGACTATACTATTGTAGAATGGCTTACCGGCTACTCTCCTGTCAAAGACGTAACATATGTACGTGGATTCTTAGGACGTATGTTATTTGCAGGTGAAGATGGCGTGAAAAAAGTAAAAATATTATCCGGTGGTGAAAAAGTACGTTGTCTTCTTTCAAAAATGATGATATCTGCTGCAAACTGCCTGATTTTAGATGAGCCAACCAACCACCTTGATATGGAATCAATTACTGCCTTAAATGAAGGTTTAATCAAATTCCAGGGCGTTGAACTTTTCTCCTGCCACGATCATCAGGTTGTACAGACAACAGCCAACCGAATCATGGAAATTTTACCAAACGGAACCATGATTGATAAAATCACTTCCTATGATGAATATCTGGAAAGTGACGAAATGGCAAGAAAACGTACTGTTTATACTGCACAACAGGATGAAGATAACAACTAATCCTGTAAAGAGAGGCATTACCAAATCATGAATATTGTAGACTTACATGTACATTCCAATAAATCCGACGGCAGCTTTACTCCAACTGCTTTAGTCGATTACGCAATAAAAAAAGGTTTAACTGCTTTTGCTCTTACCGACCATGATACCATTAGCGGATTAGATGAAGCCATCGCCTATGCAAAAGACAAACCAATTACCGTGATTCCCGGTATCGAATTTTCTACTGAATATGAAGGAAAAGATATTCATATTGTAGGACTTATGATTGATTATAAAAATAAAGACTTTCAAAATCAGATACAGGCATTTGTGAATTCACGTGAAATACGTAACGAAAAAATGTGTAACAAATTGTGTGAAGCCGGTATTGATATTCCTTATGAAAAACTTCTTTCCACTTATAAAGATTCTGTCATTACCCGTGCACATTATGCCTGTTATCTTCTCGATCATGGATATGTAACCTCAAGACAGGAAGCCTTTGAGCGATATGTAGGTGATCATGCTCCATTTTTTGTTGGTCGTGAAAAAGTAACTCCTCAGGATGCCGTAGCCTTAATTCTTAAATTTGGTGGAATACCAATTCTCGCCCACCCTCTTCTTTATCATTTTAACGATGAGCGCTTACAGCTCTTAATTACGCGTTTAAAGGAAGTGGGACTTATAGGAATAGAAGCTATTTATTCCACATATTCTCCTGCTGACGAACGATATGTAAAAGTACTTGCCCAGAAAAATGGACTTTTAATCAGCGGTGGTTCTGACTTTCATGGTATTGCAAAGCCTAAACTTGACCTTGCAACCGGATACGGCAAATTATTTATTCCAGAAGAAATTCTCACCAATCTTCTTAATCACCAGCAAACATTAAATAGATAATAAAAGGAATAAACTTTGAAAATACTCTTCACTGATTTAGATGGAACATTATTAAATAACCAATCTCGTATTTCTGCTAAAACCAGAACTGCTTTAGATTCTATGACAAATGCAGGTAATATTCTTGTCTTATCTTCCGGCAGACCCCTTGACAGTATTTTAGAAGTCATGGAACTAGCCGGACTTTGCTATCCCAATACGTATATTATCGCTTATAATGGCTGCTTAATTTATGACTGTGACCAAAAAAATAATATATTCGAGCTTCGTCTCAGTTATAATGATGTTTCATATGCCTGGAATCTTGCTTCTACACATAAAGTTCACATTCACACCTATACTGACTCTTCTATTATCAGTGCTACTCCCGATGTTGAAGTGAATTACTATCGCAAGCGGATTCATCTTCCACTGATATTATCAGATTCCCCACTGAATGTTTTGCAAAAACCACCTTTTAAACTTCTCGCAATTGATTTATGCGAAAAAAAGCACCTGATTTCTTTTTCAGATGCTCTCTTGCAAAATAAACAATATGAAATTACTACCGTCTTTTCCAATGACCAGTATCTCGAAATCTTTTCAAAAGATGCCGGCAAAGGAAATGCACTGTTAAAACTATGTGATATGCTTTCTATTCCTGTTGCAAACTCTTATGCCGCAGGGGATGCTTTAAATGATCTGTCCATGCTGAAAGCTGCCGGTCACTCCATTGCAATGAAAAATGGAGATTCCACATTACTTCAGTATGCCGATATAATTACTCCACATACCAACGATGAAGATGGACTGGCTGAAGTTATCCTTCAATATCTGGTGTCTTAAGCCTCTACAATAAGATATCTTCCATCGCCGATTTCAAACACTTCATCTGCTTCCACAATTTCGTTTTCATCTGCGCCTTCCATATCTACGCCTTCTTCTTCAAAATACTCCCATACCTCTGATACAGAATTCACAACAACTGCCATACATTCTTCCAAAAAAGACTCGGCTTCTTCTAAGTTTTCTGCTACCGGTTCCGGAAATAACTGTGACTGTTTTTTTAGAAAACAATTTAATACAACATCATCAAATTCCATATTATACTCCTTTTTAAATCAAATTATGATTTCTTAATTCCTGATAAAGCCTTCCAATAGGCATTCCTACTACATTGTTATAATCTCCGTTTATTCGTTTAACATACGCTGCAAAACAGCCTTGTATGCCATACCCCCCGGCTTTATCAAACGGTTCTCCCGATGCAACATAAGCAAGTATCTCCTGCTCTGTCATCTGGTATAACTCTACTTCTGTCATTTCATAAAATGACCTTACGTGTGTAATATCATCGGCCACCCAGATAATCGCTACTCCTGTGTATACACGATGAATGCGTCCCTGTAAATTTTCAAGCATGCAAACCGCCTCAGTATTATCCTTTGGCTTACCCATTATATCTTCATCCATGGTTACAATGGTATCTGCACCAATTACCACATCATTCGTATGCCCATGTTCAAATACATCTCTTGCTTTTTGATACGACAATTCTTTTGCAATCTCTTCCGGACTATGTTTCGTTGCAACTTCATCCATCTTACTAACTCCAACTTGAAATTCAAGACCTATTTGCTGAAGCAATTCTTTTCTTCTTGGAGATGCTGACGCTAAAATTAGTTTTTTCATATTGCTTTTTCTCCTGCAAGTACATTCTGATATTCCTGGCAAACTTCTACGATTCTATATGTGTTTCCGGAACAAATCTTCTTTGTATGGTAACGTCATTTATATCTATCTTATTGTCAACAGATAATGCTTCCTCATCTGCTTCCTTACAAAAAGCCTCCTGGGAGTTAAAAATTTCTTTTCCCCTCTTATCTACTTTAGCATAGGTTCCATCTTTTTGCATTATATGTGCTTTAACAGTATCCCGTAACTCATTATTTAAAATATGAATTACCTTTTCTTTTAAATCTACCTGTTCAATCGGGAATAAAATTTCGACTCTTCTTTCCAAATTACGTGGCATCCAATCTGCACTTCCACAATATACCTCTGGATTTTTATTGTTATCAAAATAAAAAATTCTGCTATGCTCCAAAAAATTACCCACTATAGAGCGAACTCTGATATTTTCACTAATTCCTTCAATTCCAACTTTTAAACTGCAAATTCCTCTGACAATCAAATCAATTGATACTCCAGCCGCACTGGCTTCATATAACGCAGCAATGATATCTCTGTCACATAAAGAATTTACCTTGGCAATAATTCTGGCAGGATATCCTTTTTGGGCATTTTCTTTTTCTCTATTAATTAAATAAAGGAAACGGTCTTTCAGCCAAAGGGGGGCAAGGCTTAATTTATTCCAGTTTACAGGCTCTGAATAACCGGATAACATATTAAATACTGCTGTCGCATCCTCACCAATTGATTCCTTGCAGGTAAACAATCCAATGTCGGAATATAATTTTGCCGTAGCATCATTATAATTACCGGTACCCAGATGAACATAACGTCTGATGCCATCTTCTTCTTTTCTTACTACTAATGTAATCTTACTATGTGTTTTTAAGCCAACTAATCCATATATAACATGACACCCTGCATGCTCTAATTTTCTAGCCCATACTATGTTATTCTCTTCATCAAATCTGGCTTTTAATTCAACTAAAACGGAAACCTGCTTTCCATTTTCAGCTGCCTGCGCCAGTGCAGAAATAATCGGTGAATTACCACTGACACGATATAGCGTCTGTTTAATTGCAAGTACGTCCGGATCTTTTGAAGCTTCTTTAATAAAATTAACAACTGGAGCAAAGGTCTGATAGGGATGATGCAGTAAAACATCTTTTTTACGGATTGTTTCAAAAATGGACTCGCCTTCTACAATCTGTGGCACTGCCTGTGGTGTATGTGGTGGATTCTTTAAATGTTCAAATCCATTCATACCATACATCTTCATTAAAAATGTTAAATCTAACGGTCCGTCAATTGAATAAATTTCTTCTTCTCCAATTGATAACTCTGTTGTCAGAATCTTTAACAGTTTTTTGTTAATATCATTTTTTACTTCAAGACGAATTGCTTCTCCCCATTGACGTTTTTTAATTTGCTTTTCAATTTCTTTTAACAAATCTGCAGCTTCGTCTTCATCAATCGTCAAATCTGCATTACGCATGATGCGGAACTGGCAGGTTGACATGATATCATAATTCAAAAAAAGCTTATTAATATTGCGTTCAATAATTTCTTCCAGTAAAATAACGGATTTCATTTCCGGTTTATCAGAAGGCACCGGAACAATTCTTGGAAGTACACTTGGTACCTGAACTGTTGCAAATTCAAATTCTTCCTTTGCAGCACTTTCCTTCTTTTTCTTGACCAACGCACCTATATTTAATGATTTATTACGAATTAATGGAAATGGTCTTGAACTGTCCACTGCCATTGGCGTTAATACTGGGTATACATTATCTTCAAAATAGCGGTCAACATACTCGCCCTGTTCTTTGGTCAGGTTTTCTTTTCTCATTATAACCTGAAGCCCATTTTTCTTTAAAAGTGGCAGCAAAGAACGATTATAGGCACCATACTGCATCTCTACCAATTCATGTGTAGCCACGTTTAATTTTTTTAATTGTTGTTTGGGTGTCAAACCAGCAATATCCGTTTTAGAATATCCGGCATTTACCATATCTTTTAAGGATGCAACACGAATCATAAAAAACTCATCAAGATTTGATGCTGTTATACTTAAAAATTTCAATCTTTCAAATAAAGGGATTTGCTTATCAAGTGCTTCACTTAAAACTCTTTTATCAAAAAGAATCCAGCTCAATTCCCTATTCCAAAAATTATCTGGACTTTTAAATGTTTTTTCTGTCATACTTTACCTTTCACTACATCTATTTATAATTTCTTCTTTTGTCTGATTACCGGTCGAAGACTAAACACTTCTTCAAAAAAATCTGCTCGATTACCAAAAAGCCCTTTTTCAAGTGTAATATCCTCATCTGTATATACATTAATAATCATTTGATTATCTACCATATTAATATGAATATCTGTAAACTTTTGTTTATGACTGCGGTCTAATCCATTAGCAGCACGTAATATAGCCGTTAACTTAGTAATTCTCATATACGTATCGGCATTAATGTAATGATCCTTCGCCATCTGTTCGTAATATGAATATTCTAAATGATTATATTTCACAACATTGGCAACTATTTCTCTTTCTTCATGTGAAAGTCCTATGATTTCTGTTGCCATAATAATATCATAACTGCACACTCCAAGATTATATAAGCTGATATACTTACCACAGTCATGCAGAATTGCTGAAATTCGAAGTAACAAACGATCTCTTTTATTAAGACCATGAATACTCTTTAAACAATCAAAAATTGTCAAAGCAATTTTTTCAAGAGTTTCACTGCGCTTTTTGTTACCCATAAATCGTTTACTGATATTATGTGCACATGCTACAATATCCTCTTCAAAATCATGATTACAGGAAAGTAATTTTTTCTTCTCTCCATATTCATAAGCAATTCCATCACATAATGTTACTCCTGGTGCCCATATTAATCTGGCATTCATACTTTCAACTGCTTTACGAATCAAAATAGTGGAAACATAAAATGCCAGAACATTTTCTTCTGCAATTCCATATTCACGTTTAAACCAGTCACTGGAATCATTCTTCATTTTTTCAAGTAATGCTTCGTATTGTTCTTTTTCAATATAACCGGCATTATTCTTGCTTACTTTTTTATTTTGCAACAAAGGTGAAATGTAATCATCAACAATAATTACATTTTCTATGTTCCTGTCTTTTAAATATAGCTTTTCAAATACAGAAAGCTGTGACTCTATCATCTCATTTAAGAGATCTTCATATTTACTTGGCTTTGCAGATAATAAAAGAAGTCTTTCCTGCAGTCTAAGCACGCCAAGCTTCATATTCTGTGTGGCAACAAGTGTATCCTTATCAAACAGTGATATTTGAATACTTCCACCACCAATGTCAACAATTGCTGTTCCTTTTTCAATGATTTTATCAAAATCTCTTCCTTTTGAGGCAATTGATTTGTAATCTAAGAAACGCTGTTCTGAATTGCTTAATACTTCAATTCTTATTCCAGTTCTCTGTTCAATCTGGTCAATTAAAATCTGCGTGTTTTTTGTCTCTCTGATTGCACTTGTACCATATGCCTGATATACCGTAATTCCATAAGATTTCATTATGGATGAAAACTCTTTTAAAATTCGGCATAATTCATTCATCTTTTCGGTTGAAAGTTTGCCATGTGCAAAGGTCTCAGTACCAAGATCCAAACGATACCTGACAAAATCCACCTCTCTCATCATATTGGCAGATGAGAATTCAAAAATTTTCAAATTAAGTTCATATGAGCCTACATCAATTGCTGCAAATAATTTTATTCCCATAGGTTTACTCCTGTTTTCCAAGAAGATAATCAATGAACTGCTGCGCTGTTCTTCCTGACAATCCGCCATGTGCAAGTTCCCACTTATTAGCTTCCTCTAATAATTCCTGTTCCGGAATTGTAACTCCATAACGTTTACCCAGTGTAGTGACTATTTGCTGAAATTCCTTTTTGTCCGGTGCACAGAAGAAAATAGAAACACCAAATCGTGCAACAAGAGATAACTTTTCCTGAACCGTATCCGATGCGTGCAAATCATCTCGTCTTCCTTCTTTATCACTGAACTTCTCATTAATAAGATGACGTCTGTTTGAAGTAGCATAAATTAAAACATTTTTCGGTTTTTTCTCTAAACCACCTTCAATAACAGCCTTTAAATATTTATATTCTATCTCAAATTCTTCAAAGCTCAAATCATCCATATAAATAATAAACTTGTAATTTCTATTCTTAATCTGAGTAATTACATCATTTAAATCCTGAAACTGGTGCTTATAGACTTCTATGATACGTAATCCTCTGTCATAATATTCATTAGCAATTGCTTTTATACTTGATGATTTACCGGTACCGGCATCTCCATATAAAAGACAGTTATTGGCCTTTTTATCATTTACAAATGCTTCCGTATTATCAATCAATTTTTTCTTTGGAATATCGTATCCTACTAAATCACTCAGTTTTACATGTGCAATATTTAAAATAGGTACAATCTTAACGCCTTCTTCATCATGCACTACACGGAATGCTTTATGAAGACCAAATTTACCTACTCCATAATCCTTGTAAAACTCAGTCAAAGTATCTTTCATTTCTTCCGGAGTATTGTTTTCACAGAATTTTTGGGCAAGAGTCGTGATTCTGTCTTTGATACGTTCGTTATATACTTTACTTTCTGCATTGCTTGTCACATAATTTAAAATTAAATCAAAACCATTGATCTGTAAATACTCAATCATGTCCTGAAAGTCATAATCATAAAATTCCTTAAAAATCACAATATCATGTAAGACTGCTTCATTAATTGTTCCTTTTATTTCTCCTACGATTTCTGTCGCACGACTGTAACTATTCTCGTTATTTACTAATAAATTGGCAAGATAACAATGCCACAAATTACCCGAAAATCCATGATTACCTGCCATTTCCAATAATCTGTGAATACAGTCATATAATAAAGAACGGATATCCTCTATATTATAATAATTATCACGATAATGTTCCATTAAAAAAGCCATATCATATAATAATTTTCCATCTTCAAAATCTTTGTAAACAATAAGTTCTTTCTCTCTCATTAAAGGCCTCCATGATGTCTGCGTATATTTTAATAATTACCAAGTATTTTCATATTAATTGTCTCTTCTCGTAAACCTCTTAGGGCATTTTTAACGGCAGAATCCGAAAAATTACCCTCAAAATCCAAGAAGAAACGATATTCCCAATTTCTGTTTTCTATCGGCCTACTCTCTATTTTACATACATTCAAATGATTGTATATAAAATGAGATAACGCATGATACAGAGAACCGCTTTCATGAGATACTTCAAAACAAATGCTTATTTTGCCTGCATCTTCTTTAAATATTTTCTGATTCGTTACAATAATAAATCTTGTGGAATTTGAACTTTCATTCTGAATTCCTTTTTTAATGATATTCAGACCATATATCTTGCCTGCATATTCACTGGCAATTGCAGCTGTATGAATATTCTGTTCTTCTACAACTTTTTGTGCTGCAAACGCATTGTTTTTCATACTAATCTGATTCATTTTAGGATATTGATTCAAGAAACGACTGCTTTGCATAAGTGACTGTGGATGCGAATAAACAGTCGTAATATCTTCAAGCGTTGCTCCCTGCATTCCAAGCAGACAATGATTTATTCGGATTACCTGTTCACCAACAATATAATGTTCATATTCCACCAGCAAATCATATATTTCGCTCACAATCCCAGCCGTGGAATTTTCAATTGGAAGCACTGCAAAATCTGCCCGTCCTTCTTCTATTGAAATCATGGCATCACGAAATGATTCGACATGAAAAGATGCAATATCATCTCCAAAAAACTGCTGCATTGCTGCCTGTGAGTATGCTCCTTCTGCTCCCTGAAATACTACCTTTGTCTTATGTAATTCCATTTCTTTTACCGGTACGAACGGAAGTCTTGCATTCTCTCCATTCTTCATAAGCATCTGATACTGCAACTTTCGGCTGATAGCCATAATCTGTTCAAACAATTCACAAAGACCTGTTTTATTAAAATCATTATGGGCAAGTGCCCCAACAGAAGCAATTTTTTGCTGTTCTCTTTCTCTGTCTAAAACACTTTTTCCTGTCTCAATTTTATACTCTGCCACCTGACTGCAGATATCCATTCTGTCCTCAAATAAAGTGGCAATTTTTTTATCAATACTATCTAACTGCTCCCTTAAAACTTGTAAATCCATATAAATACCTTCTTCATTTTAATTATAATAAACTGACTTTATCTTACCGCAGTTTACACTTGATAGCAAGAAGATATCCGTCTATAATAATAGAAAAAGATAGTACTTATACTATTTTTTCACTTAAAGGAGGATTTACATATTCTAATGAGAAAAATGATTGTCCCAATCACCATAACTGTTCTAATTCTTGGTGCTTTGCTTACACTAACCATATTATCTCAACGTGCACCGTTAAATGCCTCTGATACAATCGGCAATACAGCCGGCAATTTGAATAACAAAGGGCTTTTTTGTGAACAGAATAACCTTGTTTACTTCGCAAACCCTTATGATAATGATGTATTATATTCCATGAATCCAGACGAAACGAACGCTAAACGCCTCACAAACGTAGCCGTTCAATCAATAAATGCTGACAGCAATAAAATTTATTATTCTCAAAAGCATACTACTTCCGGTTCCGGTCTTGGTTATATCCGTAAGCCCACCGGTCTTTACTCCTGTAATCTAAAAGGAAAAGGCACCACCTGTTATACTCAGGATGCCGTCGGTATTGTTTCATTATGTGGAAGTCATCTTTATTTTCAGCATTATACGAACCAAACCGGTACTTACTTAGATAAAATAAGAATTGACAAAAAAGAACATACTGAGATACTGAATCAAATGGTGACACCCGCCTGCGTATCAGGTGGTTTTATCTATTTTAACGGTATGGATAAAGACCATTATCTGTATACTCTTGATACCACAACTGATACCATTACGGTTCTTTGGGAACATAACCTATATAATCCCGTATATCAAGATGGTTATGTTTATTTTATGGATATGGAATCCAATTATCAATTACACCGGTATGAACTTTCTACCGGGACAGAGGAAGTTCTTTCTACCGATCGTCTTGATTATTTCAACCTATATGGCAATGTTATTTATTATCAAAAGAGTTCCACTACAGAACCGGCACTCAAGCGAATTTCCATAGATGGAACCAATGACGAAATTGTAATGGAAGGTGTATTCGAACAAGTCAATATCACTTCTTCCTATGCCTATTTTAATGAATTCGATAAACCAACACCTGTTTACCACCAGTCTACCTTCGGCAGTATTCAGGTATCCGTTTTTAACCCAATATCAGAATAATAAAAAAGCACAATGGAGTACGCAATCCATTGTGCTTTTTCTCTATTCTGATATTTTTTCTTTCATTTCATGTATCGTCATATGATTAACCGGATGCCTAAAAAAAGGTGCAATCTCATCCATCGGTTCTAATACAAATAATCTGTTTACCATATCAATATGTGGAATGATTAAATCCTTACTCTCATAAATAAACTTGTCATAAAATAAAATATCCAAATCTAATGTTCTTGGTCCCCAATGAATCGTTCTTTCCCTTTTTGCCTCTCTTTCAATCAAATGCAAAAGTTCAAGTAATTCTTCCGGCGGCAAAAGTGTCCTAAGATGACATGCCCCATTTAAAAAATCATCCTGTATGACATCCCCATATGGTTTCGTTATATACATTTTTGATACTTCAAGCATGATACAATCTTTATTATCTTCCAGCTTTTTTAACGCATCTTTAATATTTTTTTCTTTATCTCCCATATTGGCACCAAAAGAAAGATAAACATCATGCCATCCTCTGTCAATCTTTACGGAAACAGATTCAAACGGAATGGAAATCGGTGCTGATGGCTTCCTGATTTCAAGACTAAGGGAGTGAATTTTCGAGAAATTAAGAAGTAACTCTTCTGCCATGTTTTCCGCTACTGCCTCTATCAGTTGATACGTATTTTTTTGCATAAATTCAGAAATGAATTCACAAATTTTCCCATAATCCGTAGATTCTTCTAAATCATCATGAAGTCCGCTCTTACGTAAATCCGTATTTAAAACAGCATTCACATAAAAATTCTGCCCTTTTTCTGTTTCAAAGGAAAATACGCCATGATGTGCAAATATACACAAATTGTCAATTCTAATCTGATCCATTTTTACCCCTTTAATATAGCCTCTGTCATTTTTATCGCTTCTACGTTTTCTTTTACGTCGTGCACTCTTAAAAAGGAACATCCTTTTATTATACCTAAAACCGACATTACAATTGTACCAATAAGACGTTCATCTGTCGGAAGGTCAAGTGTAAGACCAATGACTGATTTTCTCGATGTTCCGAGTAAAACCGGATATCCCAAATGACTTATTGCTTCAAGATTATTAATAATCTCCAAATTATTTTCATACGTCTTCCCAAACCCCACTCCGGGGTCCAATATTATCTTATCATCTGAAATACCTGCTTTTTCGGCAAGATACAGACATTCTGCCAAATCCGATTCAACATCTGATATGAAATCTCCATATATAGCTTTATTTCGATTATGCATTAAACAACAGGCGCAATTATAATTTGCAATTATCCCGGCCATTCGTTTATCATATTTTAATCCCCAAATATCATTAATTAAATCTGCTCCTGCCTTTATTCCAGCTTCTGCCACTTCACTTTTATATGTATCCAGCGAAATCACCGTATCAAATCGTTGCTTGATTGATTCAATAACAGGTGCTGTTCGCTCAATTTCCTCTTCTATTGAAACCTTCGTATATCCCGGTTTTGTGGATTCACCACCCACATCAATAATAGAGGCGCCCTCCTTAATCATTTTTTCACAGTGCCGTAGAGCATCATCTAACTTGTTATGTTCTCCACCATCTGAAAATGAATCCGGAGTTACGTTTAAAATACCCATAACGTATGCGTGGTTCTTTGTATCAAATTCGCAGTTACCTATTTTCATGATCTCACCTTCTGCTTTCTGAGTAAAATAGAAGAAATTTTATTAATTATATCATGATTCTATAAAATCAAAGAGTCATTCTTCTTATCTTGTTTCCAATTGCACTCCTGATACATTTTACACAGGAAACAATTCCTGCTCATTTTATCAGCCCTATATATAATATCATTTAAAGTTCCGGTTCCAACAACTTCTTTATTTCGATGATTATCAATAGCTTCTAATATTATCGATATTTCCTCATCATTAAAACCACTCTCATGTAAAATTGGTTCTGCCAGAATAACACTTGCTTTTTCATGTGGTGTTCCATTCTCATATTGCTCAAAACGCCCAATATCATGCAAAATTGCAGTTATGTAAATGAATTCTTGCTTAATTTGCAAGTTTTCTTGCAGATTGAGCAACATTGCTATCCTTGCCACTGCTAAAAAATGCTGTATATCATGAAGGCAGAAGCTTCTGTCTGCTTCTGCCTTTTCAATTTTATTATAATATTCCCGATAAGATTTATTTCTTAAAATCTGATTTAATCTATCCATAAATAATTTCTAATCTCCTAATTTTAACATTTCATAAAAAGTATTCTGTAAAGATGTCTTCTCTCTGAATGCTCCTCGTGTTACACAAGTAACCGTTTTACTGCCCGGTTTTTTAATGCCACGCATAGTCATACACATATGTTCTGCTTCTATCACCACCATAACGCCAAGTGGATTTAGCTGCTCCATAATAGCATCTGCTATCTGAGCTGTTAATCTTTCCTGCAGTTGTGGTCTTTTAGCAAATACTTCAACCGTCCTTGCCAACTTGCTTAAACCAACTACCTCGCCATTTGGAATATATGCAACATGTGCCTTTCCATAAAATGGGAGTAAATGATGTTCGCACATCGAATAAAAGGTAATATCCTTTTCCAATACCATTTCATTATTGGATACATGAAATCTCTTAGATAAATGAACATCTGCCTTTTCTTCCATTCCGGAAAAAATCTCTTCATACATTCTAGCTATTCTTTCAGGAGTCTCTTTTAATCCTTCTCTTGATGGATCTTCACCAATTCCCTCTAAGAGCAACGTAATTGCCTGCTTTATTTTATCTTCATTTACCATGTGTATCGCTCCTGATTATTTTCTGCTTTTCTATAATTGTCATTAAATCGCCTAAATAAGATAACGAACCAAATGCTGCAATAACAGAATCCTTATCCGCAAATAGATAGCTCATCTCCACTGCTTCCTCTAAACTGTCTGCAACCGTAACATTTATGTTGTATTCCTTTACTATCTGAGCCAGTTCATAAGCAGGAAGTGCACGAGCATTCCCAGGTGTTGCAACCGTAATGATTTGAGATGCCGAATGTACCGTATTTTCAATTACTTTTTCACATTCCTTATCTCTAAACATTCCCATTATATATGTTTTTCTCTTGTTTGTAAAATAAAAATCCATCGACTTTGCAAACTGTATCGAAGCCGCTTCATTATGAGCACCATCTACAATAAAAACAGGCTTTTTCCCAATTATCGTAAAACGGCCTTTCCACTGTGTTGCAAATAATCCCTTTTTGATCTTTTCTTCTGTAAGTTTAACCTTTTTATCTATATCCTTTAATAAACCATTTTCCTTAATAATTTGAAGTGTTTTTAAAGCCAGTGTGGCATTTTCTATCTGATATGTACCTGCAAGTGCAATTTCATAATGTTCCTTTTCATAATCAAATGACTGTTTATTAATTCCATATTTGATATGTGAAATGTCCTTTTTTTCAACAATCGTAAACGGTGCCTGCTTATCCTTGCAGATTTTTTCTAATACCTTCCAAACCTCGTCATCCTGTTCAACAGTCACAACATTCGTATTATTTCGTATGATACCAGCCTTATGAAATGCAATTTCTGTTAATGTATTTCCAAGAAACTGCATGTGGTCCATACTTATGGATGTTATAACACTTATAATTGTAGTGGTAATCAGATTGGTAGCATCTAATAATCCGCCCATGCCCGTTTCAAGAACCACAACATCACATTTTTGTTCTTTAAAATAAAGAAATGCCAGTGCCGTTTCTATCTCAAAAGATGTTGGATGAGAATATCCGTCTAATACCATCTGGTCACATATCTCTTTTATTATTTCCATATAAGAATTCAAATTACTCTTACTGATTATCTTCCCATTAATCTGAAAACGTTCTCTATATTCCATAATAACAGGTGATATATATCTTCCAACCTTGTATCCTGCTGTAGATAATACCGTTGAAATAAAGGAAAGGGTGGAACCTTTTCCATTGGTACCTGCAATGTGAATAAACTTTAAAAAATCCTGAGGATTTCCTAAACGCTTGGTTAATTCAATAATACTGTCAAGCCCAGGCACACTTCCTAATTTATTACATTCCTCTATAAATTCTAATGTTTCTTTATCATTCATGTTCCGTCGTCACCTCTACATATTGCACTTACACAGTATATCACATTACAATTAAAATGTATAAAAAAAAGGATACCGGTTATCCTATGTATTATGAAAAAAATAATATTAAAATTTTTAAACTGCGGAATTTTGGGATGGTGTATAGAAATCGTATTTACTTCACTGAACTCCCTTCGAAAAAAAGATTTTAAATTAATGGGAAACACCTCTATTTGGATGTTTCCCATATATGGAAGTTTTTGTCTTGTTTCACCACTCCTGTGTGTCATTAAAAAAATGCATTGGTTTTTTCGTGGCTTTTTCTATACCATATTAATTTTTACCGGAGAATATATTTCCGGTAAATGGCTTCAGAAAAAAAATATGTGTCCCTGGGATTACTCGCGTTGTAAACGAAATATAGACCATATTATTCGTCTTGACTATGCACCCTTGTGGTTTCTGTTAGGACTTCTTTACGAACGGCTCCTTTTGCACAAAGGCGCCTCATAATTACAACATACGATATCCACAAATAAATACCCGTAATTGCCCATGCCGCAACATCTGAAATGCATACGCCAAGATAACTGTGATTCTTTGCCGCAACATATGCAATAACTGCACGGCACACTAATTCCACCACGCCACCCATCATCGGTGCAAATGAAAAACCTGCTCCCTGTAAAATATTTCGGTAAATAAAAATCATTCCTAATGGTATATAGAATAACCCGCATAATAACAGATAAGTACGGACATAACCAATAATCTGAGAAGTATCTCCGCTTACGAACAGACTTACCATGTATGGAATAATCGGAATCGTGATTAAATATATCATAACAGAATATATTGCCGACATAATATTGGCAACCCGCACTCCTTTTTTCATTCTGTCAAAATCATTAATTCCTCTGTTTTGTGCTCCGTAAGTCGCCATGGTCATTCCCATTGCATTAAATGGCTGTGTAACTAATTCACAGACTTTGCAGGCTGCCGTAAAAGCAGCAACTACAATAGAACCTAAAAGGTTCAACGCTGCCTGAACCAGTATTGCTCCAATTGCCGTAATGGAAAATTGTAATGCCATTGGAACTCCAATTCTTATTTGATTCCAAATACAATACCAATCCGGAACAAAATCAGTTTTCCTTACATGTAATAGAGGTACTGATTTGTATATATATACAATACATAATATTCCTGAAAGTCCTTGTGATATAACCGTTGCATATGCCGCTCCTGCTACTCCCATGTCAAACTGAAGAATAAGCACCAAATCTAAAACGATATTCACTATGGAAGAAAAGATCAAAAAATATAATGGAACCTTACTATTTCCTACTGCACGTAAAATACTTGCCATTAAATTGTATAATACACATCCACCCATTCCCACACAGATAATAAATAAATATTCTTTTGCCATATCAAAAATATCTTCCGGTGTATTCATAACACGAAGCAGACCATCCATAAAAAACACACTGATAAATGTCATAACTACTGTTACCGCTACTGATAACAAAACTGCATTTCCGATACTTTTTTTCATAGCTTCATAATCACCCGCGCCGAACCGTTGTGATGTAATAACCGTAAATCCGGTCGTAATTCCCATTACAAATCCAAATATCAAAAACATAATTGTACCGGTAGAACCAACTGCCGCTAATGCCTTTACACCCACAAATCTTCCTACAACAATTGTATCAACCATATTATACAATTGCTGAAATACATTTCCTATAATAATTGGAATTATGAATTTTAATATTAATTTTGCAGGACTTCCTTTTGTCATATCTAATTCCATATTGTTCTCCATTCTGTAATAATATTTAGCAACAAAAAAAACGGTACAGAACTTTATCTGTACCGCTTAAATAATCACTAACACCTATCTAAATGTTAATTGTCAATATCAACAGGATCAATATCTGCCATTTCACCTGTTCCAATATCGAGCGTATTTAAAGTACGACGCTTCATTCTTGCCTTTTCGGAAGCGTCCAAAATAAAGTCTTTGATTTGTCTTGCATTTTTTACATGCGTAATAAGTAAAATCGGATTAGTCGTATCGCCTGTAAAACATTTCACAGTTCCTAAGCGAAACATCTTTTCAATAAGGCTCGCTGATAATTCCACATCCTGAACCTTATACATATAGCAATCGTTTTCAACCGTTTTGAAGAATCCGGTATCCACCGTAAGCATATCTTCTTTAATTGTATATTTAGTAAATGTAAATGGTAATCCTAAAAATAACCATCTTTTTCTTTCTACAAATTCCATTATAAAATCCTCCAATCTACTATTTCGCATTCCTTTATTATACTTTATTTTTAAAAGAATGCAACTAAAATTCTATTTACAAAGATGGACCTATCTCGTGATATTATCCCGTTATCTCTTGACGAATCTTTAAGAATGCCGTATTCACCTTCGGATCAAAGTGGCTTCCTGATTCTGATGCAATGATTGAAAAAGCTTCATCAATCGTAAATGCCTTTTTATAGGGACGTTCTGAAACTAACGCATCAAATACATCTGCAACAGCCATAATCCGTGCTGCCAGTGGAATATCATTCCCAGATAACCCCTTAGGATATCCTTCTCCATTCCATTTTTCATGATGATATCTTGCAATATCTTTGGCTAGCTGTATATATTCTTTATCATCATTTTCAGACATAATCTTTTCTATAATCATTGCTCCCATTTCTGAATGTGTCTGCATGGTAGCAAATTCTTCCGGTGTAAGTTTGCCCGGTTTATCCAAAATACTGTCTGGAATTGATATCTTACCAATATCATGAAGTGGTGCAACCATACGAATTTTTTTACAATAAGATGGAGTCAGAATCAAAGGATACGCCTCTTCTTTTTGAAGTTCCCTTGCAATTGCATATGCATAAGCACTGGTACGCTGTACATGACCACCTGTAACAAAATTCTTATTTTCAACAAGTGTAGAGAATCCATTGATCATCTGCTCCTGCATTTTCTGAAGCCTTGCTGTCTTTTCATCTACTTCACGTTCCAAATCCCTTTGGTAATTTTCAAGCAGATGAATGTTGTCCTGCTGCACCGTAACATCCTGCAGCCACATTACATACCATCCCGCCGAAAAATTATTATTCATCGTCCTTAATCTTGCATTGAAAATACGTCCATTTTTCTCTATCAAATAATCTTCTGATGAGTTGTATTTTTTTTCAAATAATTCAGCAACTTCTTTTGACGCGTGTTCAATGTAATCACCAACCACTGCGCTCCTCAATTCACGGAATGCATCCATTGCCACTTTATTGGCTTCTCGATATCTCATCTTTCTGTCCACTACTATAATCGCTTCATCAATCGTCTCAAATACGAAGTCTCTAACCAACGTATTTACATTACAGATTTTACTTCCACAAACTAAATATAATAAATTAAGTTCTGCAAATAGAAGTCCAAACGGCACTAAACTGACAATGGGATCTACTATTTTATCAACTACATAACATAGACTTGGTACAAGAACAAATGCTAATAACGAAAGACTGTTAAAAAGATTCTCCGTCACATCACTTTTCTTTTTTATCTCTCTAATCGTAATACCGATTGCCAATAAACTATAAGCTATAATCATAACCAGATATAATGTATGTAGAAAAGTATATCCTGTCGCCAAATCAGGAATCGGACTGGATGTGTCTATTGCATAATATGAATAATATAATTTGTGTTTATCAAAAGTAGATGTAATTACAATAAAAAACAAACTGATTGGCGTTAATACATACATCAACTTTTCTAACTTACTTAAATGATAATACTTAATACAAAATAAAATGATAAAATAATAGACACCAATTGAACCGATGTAATTAAGCTTTTTACCTATTACAAGTTGTTCAAGCGATGTCGATGTAATTCCAATCCAATATCCAAGCCATATTAACGCGCAACAAATAGAAACCATTGTGGCAACATTTTGTTCTTTGGATGGTCTTTGATATATAACTAATAAAATACAAATAGCAGAAATAACTACTCCCGCCAGATAAACGAACGATACCCAATCATACATATATGATCCATACCTTTCTGACTTCCTGACTTCCTGACTTCCTTGATTATCTCACTTCAACTTATTAAAATATTATATCATGTATATAGAATTTTTTCTATATTAAATCATCATTTTCCATTGAAACCAAAAAGGCTTTATGATATTATACAATTTAATAAGAGAAATGGAGGAACCGCAATGATGTCAATGAAATGCTGTACAAATCAAAAATTTAACCATCATTTATTTCCCATTTCCACTCCACTCTTATTTCATCATTTATTAATATCAATTATTTAATCGAAGGGAACTCTTTTCTCTTCGATTTTATTTTGTAATTTTTTAGAAAAGGAGAATTATAATTATGCGTCATCTTATGAATCCTCTTGATTTCTCTGTCGAGGAATTAGACCAATTATTTGACCTGGCTAATGACATTGAACACAATCCCCAAAAATATGCTCATGCCTGTGCCGGCAAAAAACTGGCTACCTGTTTTTATGAACCAAGCACACGTACCCGCTTAAGTTTTGAAGCTGCCATGTTAAACCTTGGTGGCAATGTAATCGGCTTTTCCGATGCCGGCAGTTCCTCCGCCGCAAAAGGCGAAAGTGTTTCCGATACAATACGAATTATTTCCTGCTATGCCGACATTTGTGCTATGCGACATCCAAAAGAAGGAGCTCCCATGGTTGCTGCTTCCAAGTCGCTTATCCCTGTTATAAACGCCGGTGATGGCGGACATCAGCACCCAACACAAACCTTAACTGATTTGTTGACTATTCGCTCCCTTAAAGGACAGCTTGGTGGATTTACAATCGGACTTTGTGGAGACTTGAAATTCGGTCGAACCGTACATTCTCTTATCAATGCCCTCTCCCGCTATAAAGATATTACCTTTATCTTTATCTCTCCGGAAGAACTCCGGGTTCCGGATTACATCACCGAAATGCTTAACGAAAAAGGAATTGCCTATAAAGAAGTAATCCGTTTAGAAGATGTTTTACCCGAACTGAATCTGCTATATATGACACGTGTTCAAAAAGAACGCTTCTTCAATGAAGAAGACTATATTAGACTGAAAGATTTCTATATCCTTACAAAAGAAAAAATGAGACTCGCACCGGATGATATGCTGATTCTTCATCCACTTCCAAGAGTAAATGAAATCTCTGTCGAGATTGATGAAGACAAACGTGCCGTTTACTTTAAGCAGGCACAATACGGTGTATATGTTCGAATGGCACTAATTTTAACTCTGCTTGATATAAATATCAAATAACGAATCTTCAAAACAGGAGGAAATACCATGTTAAATGTAGGAAAAATTGAAGAAGGATTTGTATTAGACCACATACAAGCCGGCCAAAGCCTATCAATATATCATCACTTACAGCTTGATAAGTTAGACTGCACGGTTGCAATCATAAAAAATGCGAAAAGCAATAAAATGGGAAAAAAAGACATTCTGAAAGTAGAATGTGATATTAACCAGTTGAACCTCGATGTACTTGCCCTGATAGATCATAATATCACAGTTAATGTCATTAAAGATGGGGATATTGTTTCGAAAAAAGAATTAACACTCCCAGTTGAAATACGAAATGTATTTAAATGTAAGAATCCAAGATGTATCACTTCTATCGAACAGGAACTGCCACACATCTTCTTTCTTGCAGATGAAGAACATGAAATATACCGTTGTCAGTATTGTGAAGAAAAATTTGATACTCGCTCACTAATCAAATAATTACAAGTAAAAAGGGTGTGAAAAAAATATTCCTTTTTTCACACCCTTTTTTTATTTTACTCTCTTCAATTCTCTTTTTAATGCTTCAATTTCTGCATTCTTTTCTTTCAGTATTGCTTCTTTTTCTGCCTTTTCTTTATCTACTTGCGCTTTGAGTTCGTCTACCATGAGTGCAAATTCCGCTTCAACTGAACGCGTATTCCGCTATCAGCTGAACATTGATT
>CAZAQH010000029.1:0-23460 GCA_964487395.1 uncultured Lachnospiraceae bacterium
GTACCGCAAACTTTAGAAAGTTCTTCTACACACATAGCGTATGTCAAAGGATCACATCCCTGTCCGCCGTATTCCTTTGGAACAGGAATTCCAAGGAATCCAAGTTTAGCCATTTTCTCAACTGTCTCTCTTGGGAAGTTTTCTGTTTCATCAACTTCCTGAGCAAGAGGTTTTACTTCTTTTTCAGCGAACTCTTTAAAAAGATTTCTCGCCATTTCATGTTCTTTGCTTAAAGAAAAATCCATGATTTATTTCCTCCAATGTTATTAATATAATTAATATAATTAAAATGTTTTATTATTTCTTTTTTTTAATGTGACAAATGTTCTTTATTTGTGACAAATGTTTTTTATTTGTTATAGTCGTAGAAACCTTTACCTGTCTTCTTACCAAGTTTGCCTGCACGAACCATCTTTCTTAAAAGTGGGTGAGGACGATATTTTGGATCTCCTGTTTCATTTAACAGAACTTCCATAATAGCAAGAACAACATCAAGACCAACTAAATCACCTAAAGCTAAAGGACCCATTGGATGATTAGCGCCTAATTTCATGGCTTCATCAATATCAGCAACACTTGCTGTTCCATCAGCATAAATGCCAATTGCTTCGTTAATCATAGGAATCAGGATTCTGTTTACAACAAATCCAGGAGCTTCCTTAACCTGTACAGGTGTTTTTCCGATTTCTACTGCAATAGCTTTAATCTTTTCTACCATTTCATCAGGAGTATTTTCTCCGGCAATAACCTCAACTAACTTCATTCTGTCAGCAGGATTGAAGAAATGCATACCAATCATAGGTCTGTCTAATCCAGCACCGATTTCAGTAATGGATAATGAAGATGTGTTAGAAGCAAACATGCAGTCTGCTTTGACGATACTCTGTAATTCTTTGAAAGTATCCTTTTTAATTTTCATGTTTTCTGGAGCAACCTCTACAACAAGGTCACAATCTGTACAAATATCTTTTAAACCACAGGAAATTTTTGCCATAATTGCATCAGCTGCTGCCTGTGTGATTTTTTCTTTGCTTACAAGGAAATTCATATTTTTCTGAATTCTAGCTTTTCCACCTTCAGCGAATTCCATTTTAATATCACAAAGACATACTTCATATCCGTCTGTCATTGCAAATGCCTGTGCGATTCCGGCACCCATAGTACCTGCACCAATAATACCAACTTTCATTGTCAAATCCTCCTAATTTATTTTTTTATTTTATTTGCATTTTTACAAAGGTAAAAATGATAAAACTCATCTTAACAATTCTTGAAAGGCTCTTTTACTTTTTCTTTATTTTTATCAAGGAAAAATGCCATTCCATATTTCTGGTCTTCTGATTCAAAGCAGTCACCAAATAATTTTTCTTCTACAACAATTGCCTTGTCCATATCAAGATCTAAACCATCATTAATTGCTTTTTTGCAGTTGCGAACAGCGATTGGAGCATTTTTAGCAATGCCTGCTGCCATTTTTTCTGCTGCTGGAAGTAACTCTTCCTGTGTATAAACTGCATTTACGAGACCAATTCTTAATGCTTCGTCAGCTTTAATGTTTCTTGCTGTATAAATCATCTGTTTTGCCATTCCAGCTCCAACAAGGCGAGCAAGTCTCTGTGTTCCACCAAATCCAGGAGTAATACCAAGTCCTACTTCAGGCTGTCCAAATACAGCGTTGTCTGAGCAGATTCTGATATCACAGCTCATGGAAATTTCACATCCGCCACCCAAAGCAAATCCATTGATTGCTGCAATTACTGGAATTGGGAAGGTTTCGATTTTACGGAATACATCATTTCCTTTTTTACCAAATGCTTCACCTTCTGCTTTTGTAAGTGAACTCATTTCGCCGATATCTGCTCCAGCTACAAAAGATTTCTGTCCGGCACCTGTTAAAATAAGGCATCTTACTTCTGATAAATTAACCTGGTCAAGTGTTGCGTTTAATTCATCTAATACGCTTGAATTCAAAGCATTTAATGCTTTTTCACGACTGATTGTAATAATACCTACTGCACCTTTTTGTTCATATAAAACAAATTCCATATTTGTTCTCCTTATTTGATTATATTTTGTATAGCCCAGAATAAGCAGACCGGTTTTGCCCGGGCTGCTTACCCTTTATACATGGCATATCGTCATGTTTATTATTCTCTTTCAACGATTGTTGAGCATCCCATTCCACCACCGATACAAAGTGTAGCAAGACCTTTTTTAGCATCTGCTTTCTGCATCTCGTGAAGTAAGGTTACAAGGATACGGCATCCCGAAGCGCCAACTGGATGACCAAGTGCAATTGCACCACCGTTAGGATTTAACTGTTTTTCAACATTGATTCCAAGGTCACGTCCAACTGCTACAGACTGAGCAGCAAATGCTTCGTTTGCTTCGATAATATCAAAATCTTCAATCTTCATTCCTGTTTTTGCAAGAACTTTTTTAGTAGAAGCAACTGGTCCGATACCCATGATAGAAGGATCAACACCGCCAAGTGCTCCAGCTACGAAAGTAGCCATTGGTTTAACACCTAGTTCTTTTGCTTTTTCTTCACTCATAACAACAACTGCTGCTGCACCATCGTTGATACCGGAAGCGTTACCTGCTGTAACTTTTCCATCTGCGTTGATTGGACGAAGTTTTGCAAGTCCTTCGATTGTAGAACCAGCACGTGGTCCTTCATCTACTTTAAATTCAATCATTTCTTTTTTCTTTTTAACCATTACTGGTACGATTTCATCATCAAAAGCACCACTCTTCTGTGCTTTTTCTGCTTTTAACTGAGAGTTTAATGCAAACTCATCTAATTCTTCACGGGAAATCTTCCACTGATCAGCGATGTTATCTGCTGTTCTAATCATATGGTAATCATTGAATGCATCCCATAAAGCATCTTTAATCATGGTATCTACTAATGTTCCGTTGTTCATTCTATATCCAAAACGAGCCTGAGGAACAGCGTATGGTGCCATAGACATATTTTCCATACCACCTGCAACAACGATATCAGCATCTCCTGCCTGAATCATCTGTGCTGCCATATTTACACAGTTAAGACCAGAACCACATACAACGTTAATGGTAACTGCCGGTACTTCGATTGGTAAGCCAGCTTTTAATGTTGCCTGACGAGCTACGTTCTGTCCAAGTCCTGCCTGGATAACGCATCCCATATATACCTGATCAACCTGTTCGGGTGCTACTCCTGCTCTTTTTAATGCTTCTTTAATAACGATTGCACCAAGTTCTGATGCTGGTGTGGTTGAAAGTGCTCCACCCATTGTACCAATAGCGGTACGGCATGCACCTGCCAAAACTACTTTTTTTGCCATTTTTCATGACTCCTTTCAATATTTTTAGGATTGTTATTTTTTTGTCATTGTTTATCGAAACTATTGTAACATAGGCGTATTTATTTTGCAATCCTTTTCATGGCTTGTATTTCACCATAAAATCATTGTTTGTAGCTGTTTACCAATGGATCCCTCATTTGGTAAATCCGCTCCCATTCCTTCGTTCCCTCTTTTTTTACCGTTTCACTTCGATTCCGGTAAAGAAACTTTGTAATCTGGTAACAGTCAATCCATATTTCATTCTCACCATCTTTTTGGGACTCATCAAAAATAATCTGTAATCCCCAGTGTAAATGTGTTTGTTCTATATTATTAACATTCTCTTTTGTACTGTAACCCGTGTGTCCCATATATCCGATTACATCACCTGCCGTCACAACACTTCCTTCTTCAAGATTGGACTGGTAGGGGTAGTTCTGTCTTAAATGTGCGTAATAGTAATATCTTTTTTTATCAAAACTTCTAATTCCAAGCCGCCAGCCACCATACTGATTCCAGCCAATGGCTTCTACCACTCCGGATTCAATTGCAATAATCGGTGTGCCGGTCTGTCCCATCATATCGTGTCCTAAGTGTCTTTTTTTATATCCATAACTGCGTGAAGAGCCAAAATCATCATAATCGCTATAAGGGAATCCTTTGGCTATTGGCAAAAAAACTTTTAAGCCATATTTCTTTTCCCACTTTTTATTTCCGGCATCATCTATTATTTCTATTTCATATTCTCCAACCATGCCTGCTAAAACTGCCTGATATGCCTCATAATAAAATCCATAATAATCCAGGTCAGTTACCATATCCTTCATGGTTGTTTTCCCATCTTTAATATCAGTCGCGGCATTCTCCATAATACTAAGTGCTTTTCCCGAGAATTCTCCACCTGTTTTGGATGCGGTATAAGCCAGTAGTGATATCCAATCAATATGTTCTTCTTCATTTTGGGTTGCAATGTCTAATTTATATGCTTTTGATAATGCCTCACATGTTGGCGTAAACTCAATCCATTTTATGTAATCATCTTCACCAGCCACATTTACCTGTTTTAATTGCGTAACTGTCCCATTTACTGTTATTGCCACCATAATTAGTATAATCTCTAAAATGATGGCACGTTTTATATATTCCACTCGCTTCAATACATTTTCTCAGCTTTTTAACAGTATATGCGTTCCTTTTTTATTTATATACAAATTCTCTTTGAATAAAAAAACTAACCAAAAACAACAAAACATCAACCGGTATCTTAACTAATATCTCTGGCCCCGCACAGAACGTATACAGATATTCTACAAGGAATCCACTACAAAGCATAATACCTATTGCAAGAATAATGTATTTGCATAATGATTTTGCTTTGTTGCTGTTACTCTTAAATACAACTTTATAATTTATCATGAAATTATAAGCAGCAGATATTATCCTTGCACACACTGTTGCAATTACAATGTATCCAATTTTCCCAATACTTATATTGGCAAAAAGACTGCAAAACAAGCTAAAGAAAATCAAATCCAAAACACTTGATGATAAAGATGCTGCAATAAACTTGAAAAATACAAGATAAATTCGCAAAGAATCCTTCAGTGGATTAAAATGACTCGTTTTGTTTTCTTCTATATAAATAGTCTCAATTGGGACCTCAATTATTTCTCTTTCTTCCTGTTTAGTGTCAAGAAGCATATTTGTCTCAAACTCAAAGCGTTCGCCCTTTTCTAAAAGAAGACGTTGCATAAACTCTGCCGGTATTCCGCGAAGACCAGTCTGTGTATCTGAAACAGATACTCCCACCAGCATTTTCATTACACGGCTTGTACATTTGTTGCCAAAAACAGACCTCGCCGGTATTCCATCTTCATTAAAATTACGTACCCCAAGAACAAGTGCCTGTGGATGTGATAAAAGAACTTCCATACAGGAAATCATGTCTTTTACTGTATGCTGCCCATCAGAATCAATCGTAACACAGCCAATTGCCTCTGGATAATTAACCAGACAATAATTAAATGCCGTTTTCAAGGCTCTTCCTTTACCCATATTGATAGCGTGATGTAATACCGTATATGGAAATTCAGTCTCAATCTGCCTGAAAATCTGCTGATATTCCTCTTTCGTAGAGCCATCATCAACAATAACAACCTTCTCAATACCCGCTTCCAATAATCGATGTAGTAGAGCTAACAGTTTTTCGTCCGGTTCATATGACGGTATAATAACCGGTATTAAATTATTATCCATTTATTTAAGTCCCTTCATCTTCTCCAAAACAATATTATCCTGTTCCCAATATACCCGATACAACGTGTCATATTCAAAATCACCATTCACCATCATGCCTTCAAAAAGCGGTACTGCATCACCTGCTACTTCATCAACATAAAGATAACTGGCATGGGATTCCTTAATCTTAGTAATGATATCACTCTGTGTCATTCTATCTGTTGCAATTCCATTATATACGACAGCAATAGGTGATGCTTCATAATTTACATAGGTGTCCTTAACCCAATGAATCGTATTATCATCGCGTAAGTATAAAACACGTTTGCCCCAAATTTCACTCTCGCCATCTGTCACTATCAAAAATCTTTTTGCACCATCATCAATCATATCTTTATTTGCTGTTGTTACATTTTCCAAATCATTTCTATATCCATATAATGTCCTGTATACTCCAACAAAATTAGTGGTAAGCAATATAAAGGTAAGACATATAATATATGCTTTTTTTACCTGCGTTCGCGATATCAAAAGCCCAAACAATAAATAAAGCAGTCCTAACGTAAATGGTGCTCCATATCTTGCTATGGAAATTGCCATAACTGCCGCATCCAAATACTGCAATTCACCTGCAAAAATAGTAATATGTGCAATAAATATAATTCCATAGGAAGCAAGTGCCGTTATTCCCACGAACAGTAACATTCTCCCTGCTTCATAATTTTCTAAAACTTTTTTTCTTTTTGCACCAACGATTACAAGAATAAAAATAATTATAAGCATCAAAGCTGAAAGGTCTATCCCCCATGTCTTATCTGCATGCATCGGATATAAGGAAAATCCTTTCAAAAAATATCCCATTTTTTCTATCGCGTTATCAGGTATTGTATATTTTCCATCTACCGCCATATGAATTCCTGTACTGGTCAGTTTTGCAATTCTGCGTCGCATCAGGCAAAACAGCATCCATCCTGCCTGCGTAAGCACAGGTAATGCCAGCATAAAAAATATCTTTATTCTGTTTCCATTTTGAAATGGAATTTCTTCGTTTTCTTTCCACTTTCTGTAAAAAAAGATAAAAAACAAAACAGCAAAACATACCCACTCAAAGCCTACTGATTTAGTTAATACAAGCACGCAAAGGTATACCGTTATTCGAATATAATAAAAGAGACTTGTGTGACATTTGTAATCCCATATTGCCCAAAGAACCGCCCCATAGACAATCCCCATTGTGATATCACTACTGGTTCCCGAAAAATAAATACCATTTACAATGCCCGGAATCAAAAATAATGATATACATGCAACGAACTGACAAATAACATTTTTCGTTTTCAGTTTCTTTAATAATGAAAGAAGGAAAATAACATTCAAGCAATAATAGCCTGCAAACATGAAACCTTCCTTGAATTCATGTGGTCTGAAATGTAAAAACCACCATTTAAATAACTGTACCGCCGGAGGATAATCTCCGAATTCCGGTGCAACATTACCATATTTTCCTGCAAATCCATTTAAAAAATACAGACTCTTAACATCTGTTGCCCAATAATTAATATCGTCCCACCAAACTGCTACCTGATCCTTTACCGATAACGTAAGCAGAATAAATGCCACAAGCAGAATAATCATCTGTGGATGCAGCATAGTAGACACAAATGAAGATAGAATATCTTTTCTTCGTTCTCTTTTTAGTAAAAAAATTAACACTGCCAATATGAATAAAAACATACAGGCAATTATATCAATTCTATTTAAGCATCTAAAGAATGCTAAAATATATAAAATTAGTATCAGTACCCCTGTCATTATTGGCAAGGTATCACAAATATCCTCTTTAAAAAGATATGCAATTAAAAAGGATGTAAACAACAATGCCAGAATATTAATTAACCACATACATGCTCCTTAGTTTTAAATTACAAAACGGAGAAATTCCTGAGAATTTCTCCGTTTATTATAATGAAAAAACACGTTTTATGCAACTTACGTTTAATACTCTGGTTCAATCAAACCATATGTATTACCTTTTCTTTTGTATACTACGTTAACCTGATCTGTTTCAGCATTACAGAACACAAAGAAATTATGTCCGGTAAGTTCCATCTGAATACATGCATCTTCAGCATACATAGGCTTAATATCAAACTTTTTCGTTCTTACAATTTGAACCTCTTCCTCCTCCATATAGTCCTTGTCCAAAAATTCCTGTCTAAAATATCCGTTATTCTGCTGCTTTTCAATTAATTTATTCTTATACTTTTTAAGCTGTCTTTCAATAATCTCTTCTACTAAATCAATCGAAACATACATATCATTGCTAATCTGTTCAGAACGTATAACGCTTCCTTTTACCGGGATAGTCACTTCAATCTTCTGTCTCTCTTTTTCTACGCTTAATGTTACATAAACCTCTGTCTCTGGAGTAAAATACTTTTCCAGTTTTCCTATCTTGTCTGTTACTGCACTTTTCAGTCCCTCTGTAACATCAATGTTCTTTCCGCTGATTATAAATTTCATGTCAATCATCCCTTCTGTTCCAAGATTCCATTAACAATACTACTATTAATGTAAAATCATTTTACCACATTTTCACATCATTTGTCCACACGTAGATAAATATTCTGAATATTCATTTGCATTTTTCAAATTATCATTCTTCGACATTTTTCGAGTTTAATCTTTTATTTTCATTTTTTATCAGAACTTCACAAAACATCTGTTCAAAATTATTCAAAAAAACCGTTCTTTTTTTTATTTTGATATGTGTATAATGTGTATAACTCCGTGTATAAGTGTCTTTTTAGCGAAAATACATGATTTTCTGTGTGGATAACTTTTTTATGACTTTTCATATTTATTTTCACGTTTCGACAAATTTTGTGCATCTTGTCTAACCGAATTAAAGTCAACCATTTTTTACCAAAAAAATAAATTCAGACAACTCAACTGCTTTGTATAGCCTTTTTCACTTAATTGTTTTATTGAATCAAACCACGACAAAGTTCATAAATGTCTTCCACAAAAAAACCCTGAATGTTATATCAACATTCAGGGTTAAATATTTAAGTATTCTTAGAAAATTCTACGTACTGCCAATGGCTGACGATAATTTGCATTCGACACAATAATACCTGTTTTTGATGTACTGGCATGTACAATCTGTCCATTTCCGATATAAAGTGCTACGTGTCCTGAGTAACAAACTAAATCACCAGGCTGTGCATTATCTAATCCACCAACATCATATCCGACATTTCTATCAGCCGCTGATGAATGAGGGAGTGAAACTCCGAAATTTGCATATACACTCATTACAAATCCTGAACAATCCGTACCATTTGTTAAGCTTGTTCCTCCATATACATATGGGTTGCCTACAAACTGTAAACCGTAATTAGCTACTTCTGTTCCTGTACCGCTTCCGCTTGCCGTTACTACCGGAGCATTATCCGGTGCATCTGTTGCATTTGCTCTTGCTGCCTTATTAGCAGCTTCCTGTGCAGCTTCTCTTTCTTGTCTTTCTTTTTCCAGTCTGGCTTCTTCCTCTGCTTTTGATTCAGCTCTCACAAATTCAGTTGAAAGCGTTACAAATTCTTCGGAAACATATCCATTACCTTCTTCTATATCTACCTTTACCCATCCATCTACTTCTTCTGATACTACAAGCTGATCGTCAATTGGAATCAATCCAAGTACCGGTGCGTCCATACCCGGTGCCTCACGTACCTTTAATGTTGTAGTCGTAACAGTTGCAATTCTCGTTCCAACTTCTTTTGCAAGTTCAACTGCTGCGTCTCCGGTTACACAATATTCACCTTTGACATAGCCAACACAATTACCGGATTCTATTTTATACCAACCATTTTGTTCTTCTATAAAATTACCAACTGATTTATCATATAACTTACCAACGATTTCGCCATCTTCGCTTGGAATATCTCTTACATTAACATAATCGTTAACCTGTGCGATAACCAAATTGGAAAAATCTTCCTGTACTTCTTTCGCAATTTCATCCGGCGTAGAAATCGTTGCCACAATTGGCTCTACTATTTCTTTATCATATGTAATTGACGAACCTGAAACAGTCAACTTACTGGCTGAATTCTTTGTCGACAAACTACTGTCTGAACTATTCTTAACAATATCTTTTACTTCTTCTTTAACGCTCTTAAGGGAACTTCCCTCTTCCATCGCCAGTCCAAATCCTGCTGCCGGTAAAGACCCCGACACTCCGGTTGCACTTGCTGATATGCTATTACCTGACAAAAATACAGCAGTTGTTAAAACACATGCAGTAATTTTAATCCCTTTTCTTGTCATATAACCCTCCAATGACTTCGTATTTATGTCAATTATTACAAAATTGTTACATCCAAGAATAAATATAACACTCCTGTAATATCTTGTCAACCAAAATACACAAATGTCGAAATCAAAAAGAAGATTTTTTAGGCATTTTTATTAAAATAATCAGAAACAGACTCCACTGCATTTGCACCATCGGATGCTGCTGTAATAATCTGTCTTAATCTCTTTGTTCTCACATCTCCAGCAACAAAAATTCCAGCCCTACTGGTCTTACCATCTTCGTTTGCCACAATATATCCTTTTTCATCCATTTTCACTATATCTTGAAAAATTTCTGAATTGGGATGTATGCCTACCGCAATAAAAATTCCATCCGTCTCCAAATCCCTTTTCTCACCCGTTATAACATTTTTAATCTCAACTGCTTCAACCTGACCATCACCCATAATCTTTTCAACTGTAGTATTCCAGATAACTTCAATATTCTGTTGTTTAAACAAAGTATCCTGTAATTGTCTGGCTGCCCTGAAGGCATCTCTTCTATGAATAATATATACTTTACTACAAGAGCGTGCTAAAAAAATAGCATCTTCAACTGCTACATCACCACCACCCACTACTATGGCAATTTTATTCTTGAAAAAAGCACCATCACAGGTTGCACAATAAGAAACACCCATTCCTGTTAATTCATTCTCGCCTGGAACTCGTAAATGATTGTGGGATGCCCCTGTAGCGATAATAACAGCCTTAGTCTGATACTTATTTTCCTCTGTAATAATTGTTTTATATTCACCACTATCTTCTATACTAATTACTTTTTCATCTATAAATTCAGCACCTGCCTTATCAGCATGCTCTCTTAATTTCATTCCAAGATCAAATCCACTAATACCCGGAAGTGCAGGATAATTATCTACTTCATATGTTGTTAATACCTGTCCACCACTGATACCACTTTCTTCTATTACAACCGTATCAAATCCAGCTCGTTTTCCATAAATGGCTGCACTTAATCCCGCCGGTCCTGCACCAATAATAATTAGATCTCTCATATTGTGTCCTCCTTCAGCTGACTATAGATATATAATAGTAAAAATACAAACAACTAATATTCCAATATCTATAAAATAGCATAAACAATTCTTTACAAAGTATAACATAAATTTTATGATTGTGTTAGATTAATGAAGTGGGATTGAAGGGAGATATTACTTTATGAATAATAAAACAGCTTTGGTTACGGGAGCTTCACGCGGTATTGGAAAATCAATTGCGACAGCACTTGCAAAAGAAGGTTACAATCTTGTGTTAACCTGTATCCATTCACAGGAATCACTCGCCACATCAAAAAAAGAACTGGAAGACCTTTATCATATTAATTGCAATATTTTTATTGGTGATATTGGTGATGCGGATTTTGTAAAAGAAATGTTTTCACATATAAATGAATTAGATGTTCTAATTAATAATGCCGGTATTTCCTATATAGGACTTTTGCAGGACATGACTGTAAACGATTGGCATTCTCTTATGCATACCAATTTGGATGGTGTTTTTTACACAAGCAAACTGGCTATCCCCTTTATGCTTTCAAAAAAAGAAGGCTCCATTATTAATATTTCATCTATCTGGGGCAATTGTGGTGCTTCTATGGAAGTAGCCTATTCAGCTTCTAAAGGTGGCGTAAACTCCTTTACAAAAGCACTTGCAAAAGAACTTGCTCCCAGTGGAATCTCTGTCAATGCCATTGCATGTGGCGTAATTGACACCGATATGAATCGATGCTTCTCAGAAGAAGAACGCAGTAATATTATAAACGAAATTCCATTTGACCGCATGGGTCATCCCGAAGAAATTGCAGATGTTGTAATTCAGCTAATAAACTCTCCGGCCTACCTTACCGGACAGATTATTACAGTTGATGGCGGTTATCTATAAGATGCAATGACACATTGGGAGACTTAGTTATTTATCCTCCGTCAAGGAATGTTTGTATTTTGATTTTGTCACCATCTGTCCAAATCATAATGGCTCCATAGTCCATGGTCTTCATATATAAAATATTGTTTTCCTGCAATCGCTCCAGTACTTCTCTATGCGGATGTCCATATGAATTATTAGCCCCTGCCGACACAAGTGCCACTTCTGGTTTTGCCCAATCAAGCAGTTCCCTACTGGTCGAAGTATTCGAACCATGATGTGACACTTTTAATATGTCATAATATTGACTGGATAAGTCTGTTTTTTGTATAAATTGAACTTCTCCGTTCTCTTTTACATCTCCGGTGCAAAGCATACGAAAATCTTTATACGAAATATCAAGCACCAAAGATGCATTATTCAAATCCTCCATGTCACTGTTTTTAAATGGATAGAGACAAGTAAATATAAGATTTTGGTCTACCAATCTGTCTCCCGCTTCCATTCCGATAATTTTGGTGCCTGCATTTTGGGCAATTAGTAAAATCGATTCATATTCTTTTTTGTCCATTAGCCCCTTTGTTACAAATATTTGTTTTACATGGATATGCTCTCGAATACCTTTTTGTAAAATTTCCTCAATTCCATTCATATGATCCATATCCGGATGCGAGATAAAAATAGCTTCAATTTCATTTATTCCCTTATATTTTAAAAATGGTATAATACACTTTTTCCCAATGTTTTTCTTTGAACTGCTTCCACCATCAATTAAATATGCTTTTCTGTTTTCATTGATTACAACACATCCGTCACCTTGTCCCACATCCAACATATAAATATTCATTTCATTATGTGGATGATATAATAAAATGATTAACGACGCAGCTAACCCAAGTATTAGCACTGTTATTTTTTTTCTGTTATTCTTTAAATGCAAAAAGAAAATACCAAACAATATCAGATAATATAATACAATCTGCCACATCTGTGGTTTCCCTGTGTTACTTCTTCCCATGCCATACTTCTCAAGAAAAATACAGCTGACCTTATATATTTTTAATATTATGTCAACCGCGAATGCTGGAACAAATGTAAATTGAGGAAGTAACCAAGCTACTATAAGTAAAAAAAATGCTGATCCCATTAAAAGTGTCATTAATGGAATCACAATTATGTTTAATAAAACGGAGTAAAAGGCTACTTCATAATAAAAGGATAATAGAATTGGAAGTGTAACAAGAAAAACAAAGCCTGAGGCAAACATAGATTGTAAAAAACGATGTGGTTTCCAATAGTTTTGTATGAATTGTGGCAATAATACACCAATACCAACAAGCGCTGAAAAAGAAAGTAAAAACGCACAATCAAACAGGCAGCCAGGCTGCATAAGCAAAATACTGATGCAAGACGCTGCAAGTGCCGTAATCAAATCATAGGTACGTTTTACTACTTTTGCAAAAAGGAAAAGAGAAAACATAAATAAGGCACGAAATGCGGAAGCCGAAAAACCTACCATAATGCAATACAATATCATTATAATTTCACATATTGTAATAACAGTCCACAAAGGTATCGGCAATCTGTTCAGGCAACGATATATGGACATTCCAATTAAAGACAAATGTAAACCCGATATTGCCAGAATATGCGCAATTCCATTTTTTTGAAATAACTCTTTTACATCGGTATCTATTTCACTTTTATTTCCAAAAAGCATAGCTTTTAAAATAGCTGCATTTTCTGCATCTACATATTTCGTTAATAATATTTCATTTTGTTTTTTGAATTCGTATAGAAATTGTCTGATTGTTCCATAAGATAAGGTAAATGCCATTAGTTTGGCATCTGTGATAGAAAAAATGGTGCCTCGTTGCTGGTAGAATTGTTTCTGGTTAAATTCGCCTGGATTACGTGCTTCATCAAAATAGGATAATGTTCCTGATAGATATATCTGCCTGCCTATTTTTATACTTTCATCCGGCATCATCATACATATAACATTCTGTCCTGTCTGTGTAAGTTTTAATTTCTCTGTTTTATTTTCATATTCAGAAAATCTTCTAATTTCACTGTGAAAATATACATTTTTTAATGTAACCTCCATATATTTTCCATTGAAATTTTCTTTTTCCAAAAGATTATTTACTTTGCCCGAAAGAACAATCTCATCTCCCTGTGATATTCCTCTTGCTTCAAGAAGAGACTTTTTATTCTGATTTGGTACTACAAAACAAAGATAAATACATAACGCTGTTAAAAAACAGACACAGAAGATACAAACTGGTCTATTTCTTATTGTTATCACTCCTTTTCATTTAACATATCCAAATTTCTCTCAAATACTGTCTTTAAATTATATATTTCATGGAATACTACGTCCGTCTCCCCATTAATGGAAATTTGAACCTTATTGACATTAGGAAGTTCCACCAAAGAATTAACAATAGAATATATTGTAACATCTGCTGAAACATTAGATACCTGATTCAAAAATTCTTCGTCTAAATTTACATAACATATTCCATCTGTCACAGTTACATTAACTACTTTTGTATTTGGATTGATTGTTGGAAATATCTCATCACTTGTCGGACCACCTATTAATTGCTCAACAACCAACTTCTCCATGGAAATATTACTGTTATAGACAACGGTTCGATTGGCTTTAATTAGATAATCTCCCTCTTCGGATGTAAAATAAAGAGTTAGCTTTACCTTTTCATAGCTGTTTATTTCATTGCCGGCATTATCCACAAACTGGCTTGCTGACATCATACCAATTGTTGTACCCATATTATCTACGAGTTCCTGCTCCCTAACTTTCATGGTTACATACTCTATTCCTTTAATTTGTGTCAGTGTTCTGACAATCGCCGCCCTTGTTAATACTTCAGTTGTTGCATCCAAATTTTTATAATTATCATCCACCGATAAAAGAATCTGATTCTCGTTAATGCTGTAACCTATTACGGAAAAATTGTGAACCGGCTCATGAAAATTAACATCATCCGGAATAGTTGACATAACTTCAATTAATTCTTCTGCAAGTTCCAAGTCATCTGTTGTGTCTGTATAGTAATCAAACGCATTAATTTTAGTGTCTTCTCTGTTTAAATAATATACGCTGTATTGATTCGCACCTTGTGTTTGCTGTTGATTGCCACAGCCTTGTAAAATTGAAATACTGAGCAGCGTTAAAATAATCAAAAGGGTCTTTTTAATATTATACATATCCGTCTGCTCCTTTCTTTTACTAATTTGTTGTTTGTTTTATATAAGTTAATGGTATCTTAACACTAAACACTGTTCCCTCGCCTAATACACTGGAGACTGTTACCGAACCTCTATGCATCAGAATGAGATTTCTGGTAATCGCAAGTCCTAAACCTGTTCCACCAATTTCACGTGAATGCGATTTATCTACTCTGTAAAAACGTTCAAAAATATGTTCATATGCACTTTCCGGTATTCCGATTCCAGTATCAGCTATTTCCACTGTAAAAAATTGATGATCGGCATCTAACGTCACTTTTACATTTCCATGATCAATATTATATTTAATAGCATTCTCAACAAGATTCGTTAAGGCAAGCGTAATTTTCACTTCATCGATTTCCGCCGTCACCTGTCTGTTGCTTACAAAAACAACTTCTATATCCCGCTTTCTGGCAATTGGTCTAAGTCTCTTTAAGGTGAGCTCAATCAATTCATTAAGGGAAATTGTTGAAATATTTAATTCCGAATTCGTTTTATCCAGTTTTACAAGAGAAAGTAAATCATTGATAATTTTATTTTCTCTTTCTATTTCATTTGTAATATCCTGCATAAATTCTTTATACAATTCAACAGGTGCTTCCTCCTGCATCAACAACGAATCCGCTAATACTTTCATCGATGTGATTGGTGTTTTTAGTTCATGCGATACATTTGAAACAAATTCCTGCCTGGATTCATCCAATGCTCTCATACGCCCCAACACTTGATTAAATGCATCTACAATATGTTCTGTCTCTTCGTAGTCCGGTACCGATAAAGCTTCATCCGTATATCCTTCTTTCACTTCACTAATGGCACTTGTAACTTTGGCAAATGGGCGTGTAAGATACTTGGACGAAATCATCGCAAGTCCAAAAATAGCAATACACATTACAATATCAATGATTAATGCTTTTCTGCTCAAAATACTTAATGTCATGGAAATGGTATCTGTTGACACACTGGTGAGCATGACGCCTCGCACAATGGTCGTTTCACCACTATCTTCCGGCAGTGTGACCGTTTCCGTGATTGGAATCGTCATCTCAATAAAACCGTTTACACGATCATAATTGGAGGTGGTTTCACCTTTAAAACATTTAATTACTTCTTCTGAAATAATGGTTTTTCCTTCACTGATTTCATATGTATCCTTCAGTACTTTGAAATTACCATTGATGATAAGTACACGTCCATCATACAGATTGGATAACTGACCAAGCTCTGCATTAATGACTTCTGATGATGTGTCTTGTAGATAATTATAAGCAATCAGATGATTGGCTATAATCTTGAACTGATTTTGTACTTCGCTGATTTTTACATTTACTGCTCTTGTTTCATAATTGGATAAAATACCATTACGTACTATTATGCTTGGGAGAATACCGATTATAAGCATAAGAATAAAAATTCTCGCGCGGAAACTACGTAGCACCGATATTCTCTTAATTTTGTCCAATAATTTATCTTTCACTTTTCTATTCCTTATAATAATATCCTACGCCCCATTTGGTATGCACATATTTTGGTTCACTCGGATTTTTCTCTACTTTTTCCCTTAATCGTCTGATATGAACATCTACCGTACGCACATCTCCTGGATAGTCAGTTCCCCATATGATTTTCAAAAGATTCTCTCTGCTGTAAACCTTGTTGGGATTTTTTACCAGTAATTCCATAACTTCAAATTCCTTGGCTGTCAAATTAACCTCATTATCTTCAATATAGACACGACGTCCTTCACAATCAAGTAATAAATCTTTTGTACGTATTGTCTTTGCTGAGGTTTCTTCTTCCTTAGCTGCTGTTCTTCTCATAATTGCTTTCAAGCGAGCTTTTACTTCTAAAATATTAAATGGTTTGGTAATATAGTCATCGGCACCATATTCAAGTCCCAATATTTTATCCATATCATCGCCTTTTGCTGTCAGCATAACTACAGGTACATTAGAAAATTCACGTATCTGCTGGCAAACCTCAAATCCCGTCAACTTTGGCAGCATAACATCCAGTAAAACAATATCATATGTATGTTTTTTTACCATCTGCATGGCTTCCTCTCCATCATATGCACAGTCAACTTCCATGCCATCCTGCTCAAGACTAAAACGAATGCCCTTTACAATTAGTTTTTCATCATCTACTACCAAAACTCTCTTACTCATTATTCTACCCCATACTACGATTATTTTACCGATTGTCGCTTGTCATTCTACCGTAATTTCATCCTTAAATTTTTCGTAACTTGCTTGTTTAATTCCACTGACTTTCATAATGTCTTCTATGGAATTAAAAGCGCCATGTTCTTCCCGATATGTAATAATACTCTGAGCTCTTACTGCTCCAACTCCGGTAAGTGTCTGTAATAATGCAACATCCGCTGTATTAATATTGACAAGCCCACTCTTAGAATCCGAAACATTGCTATGCTCATTAGAAACCGTCAAAAATTCTTCTTTTTCTTTTAAGTCTTCTGCCTCTTCCATTGTCGGGATTGTGACTTTACTGCCATCCAAAACAACTTGTGCAAGATTAATATAATCCTGACATGCTTTTTCACTAAAGCCTCCGGCTGCATTAACTGCATCCATCACTCTGCTTTGGTCCTTCAAAAGATATACACCCGGACAATTTACCGCACCACACACGTGCACCGCAATTTCTTTTGTATTCTCTTTTTCATCCTCTATAACCGAAGATAAACTTTCTGTTTCTTCAATTGTAGAATCTGTTGTCTGCTCTGTTGTATCATTCGTATACAACACTGCATCATCAGAACACGCCATTAAAAAAGACATTAAAAACAGTATTACCAATATGTCAATTATTCTTTTTTTCATCATTATTTCTCCTTTGTTATGGATATTGTCTCTCCATTCACAAAGGAAAACCCGTATAACGACTAGGATTATTGTAAGATAGTTTTTTTTACTTTACAAGTCTATTTTACGATTTCCACTTAAATAAAATAATTCCTGCAACCGCAACCACCATTCCTACTATCTTTCTCCACTCTAGCGGCTGCTTCTCAACTCCGAAAAGTCCAAATAGTTCTATCAGGTATGCTACCAGAAGCTGTGCGACTACAATAATCATAACCGCTTTTGCAGGACCAAGCAAATCCATACTTTTAATTACCGTAAATGTAATGACTGCCCCAATTGCTCCTCCAAGTAACATATATCGCGGTTCCACTTTTAATATAGCTGCAAAAGAACTTCTGTCACATACGACCCACACTGCTAAACATACCAAAAGTGCCGTAAACTGAACAAACGCATTCGCAACCCATATTCCCGAACTTTTTGTCACCTCTGTATTAAACACTCCCTGTATACTCATACAGGCTCCCGAAAGTATGGCAATTAAAAATCCAATCATATTTATGCCCCCTAAATGTTTTCTTACTTAAAAGCATACCCATCTGATTGGATTTTTATTCTATAAAAGTTATTCTTCTTCCTGTTTTGCGGCTTCTTTTGCTGCTTCCTCATCCAGATACTCTATTGTTGCTTCTTCCTGCTCCGGATCCTTAATATACTCTTCCGATACCTGCTCACCTGATATCTGCGTTAAGATTAATTCCGATAATTTCTGTAGTTCACCGGACACATCTGCTCCACTCCATACTCTGGAAAATGTTATTTCAAGTTGAATCCAGTAATTGGAAGTCGCCATCATCTTTGGCATGGGAACTGAATCGGAATATTCACTCTGGAAAACGGAAATATTAGGATTTTCATATGTCACATTCTTATTTGCAGCAATTTTTCCCGTCTTCTCATAGAGACTATTTGCATTATCGCATACTAAATATCTTGCAAAACGATTTGCATTTTCTTTTTTATCACTATAACCATTCACTACAATGGAATTGGTTACGGATAAACTCTTGCTTTTTAATTCATTATTTAAATCCGGTATTTCTGCAATTCCATAGTCAAATGTAAATTCTTCATTATTTTTTGCTTCTTCAAGTTTACTGATAATATCGGTTGTAGCTGTTGTAAATACAAGCTTTCCTTCCATAAATTCCTGAATAACGCTGTCATATGCGACATCATCAGCATCAATGGAGAAAAACTGATTCAAATCCTGATAAACCTGCATTGCCTTGATTGTGTCTAAATTGTAGATATCTATTTCGTCTTTATTATCTCCACAGACACCACCTACATCCGCATAATTACCTATGAAAAAATAATTATAGAAAATATCCGAAACATCCCATTTGAAAACTGCCTCTACCGCCTGCGGTGCATCATAGTCATCTGCAAAAGTCAGTAACTCATCAAATGTATTTGGAATAAATTCATTCATTCTTCGGTCAATTTGTTCTTCTTTACTTAATGCCTCTTCTGTTGTGGCTTCTGTCGTTGTATCTTCTCGTGTTTCATCCTGAATTACAATTTCTCCACCATCCTCTGCTTCCTCAGTTCCACTTTCTTCAGCCTCAATCTGGTTCTTAGCCATATCATAAAGATATGTTTTATTGTACAACAACGCACTTGTCTCAAAGTAATATGGATATGCTGCCAAGTGACCCTTGTATGTGACAGCATTTAATGCTGCCGGAGAAAAATTCCGGTCACTTACTGACTCATTGGTATCCTCAATATTACTTGCAAGTCCACTAAGATATGCTTTTTCCAAAGCCTCACTGCTTATAATATACAAATCAGGAACTTCCTCCTGTGCAAGGGATGCTCTGTTAATAGATTCCAAGTACTCGTCACCGGACTGCAGTCTTGGTAACACTCTGACGTTATACTGATCATGATATGCTACTGCCATTGCATTCAGATAATCTGTCATCGTATCATCCGTATACCAAAGTACAACAGAACTGTCTCCGTCAAAAATGCTTTTTATCTGAATATCTTTCTGTGTTTTTCCAATCTGTAAGGAAATAAGCACCATACCAATGCATAATATGACTTCTATGATTCGTTTTGTAATGTTCATAAAAGGTACCTTTTCTTTATACTAACCAGTGTATCCATCCCTAATTAATTACTTGCAATTGATTTCTCCAAAAGAAGAATCATATCATCTACATCTTTTTTCGTAATAATAAGTGGTGGAAGAAAACGTATGATATCGGCTCCTGCATTTATCAATATCAAACCATTGTCAAGAGCTGTTTGAATAATAGCGGCAACCGGTTTATCAAAAACAAGTCCCTGCATAAGTCCCATTCCTCTTCTGGTTATGATACAGTCATACTTTTCTACTAGTTTATCTAATTGTTGTTCCATGTATTTGCCCACGGAAGTTACATTTTCTATTATATGTTTCTCTTCAAATAAATCAAGCACTTTGTTTATTGCACAGCATACTAATGGATTGCCACCGTATGTACTTCCATGGTCTCCTGCAACAAGCGAATTCTGTGCAACCTTTTCTGTTAATAAGAAGGCTCCAACCGGCACTCCGCCACCAATTGCTTTTGCAGTCACCATAATATCCGGCACTACATCAAATGCCTGCCATGCATACGGATATCCACATCTTCCCATTCCGGACTGTACTTCATCTAAAATAAACAAGATATCTTTTTCTTTACATATTTTATAAACAGATTCAATAAATTCCTTTGTACATGGATATATTCCACCTTCACCCTGTACTGTTTCCATAATAATGGCACATGTTTTTTCATTAATCTGTTGTTTAACACTTTCAAAATCATTCAAATTAGCAAAACGAACCGGGCCGATTAATGGTTCAAACGGCTCACGATATGCTTTTTTCCCAGTAACAGACAATGCTCCAAACGTTCTTCCATGGAAAGAATGTTCCATTGCGATAATCTCATGATCTGTTTTTCCATCTTTTAAATAAGCATATTTCTTTGCTGCTTTAAGGGCTCCTTCAACAGCCTCTGCTCCACTGTTTGTAAAAAAAACGCGATCCATCTTTGAAAACTTTTTAATCTTTGAAGCAGCTTCAATAGCCGGCATATTATAATAATAATTGGACGTATGTGTGATTTTATCTATTTGTGCTTTTAAAGCATCATTATACTCTTTATTATTATATCCCAATGCAAAAACACCGATTCCCGATACGAAATCAAGATATTTTTTTCCTTCCAAATCGTATAAATTAACCCCATCGCCCTTTTCAAGTATAACCTGATAACGATTATAGGTATGTAATAAATCCTGTTCTGCTTTATCTACATATTCCTGCATCATTTTGTTTAACCTTCTTTCTCTTCATCGCGGATAATTGCTGTTCCCACTCCGGAATTGGTGAAAATTTCAAGTAACAGACAATGTGGAATTCTTCCATCTAAAATATGTACTCTGTTAACCCCATTTTTTATGGCAGAAGTACAGTTATTTAATTTAGGAAGCATTCCTCCTCCGATAAAACCGTCACCAATCAGTTCATCTGCTTCGCTTGCAGTAAGTCTTGAAATAAAAGAGGACTTGTCATTAATATCTTTATATAACCCTTCAATATCAGTTAAAAAAACAAGCTTATCTGCACCAATAGCTTTGGCTATGGCACAGGCTGCATCATCTGCATTGATGTTATATGTATTAAATTCATCATCCAGACCAATCGGTGCAATAATAGGTAAAAAGTCATTTTCCAGTAAATCAAAGATGAGTTTCGGATCTACTTTCTTAATATTGCCAACAAAGCCAATATCTTTTCCGTCGCTGTATTTTTTATCAACGCTTAACATACCGCCATCCTTGCCACTGATACCAACCGCTTTAACGCCTAACTCTTCTACCATTCTTACAAGATTTTTATTGACTCTTCCAAGTACCATTTCTGCAATTTCCATTGTTTCTTCATCTGTAACACGAAGTCCGTTAACAAATTCAGATTCTTTTCCCACTTTAGAAACCCATGTACTGATTGCTTTTCCGCCACCGTGAACAATAATCGGTTTAAAACCAACCAATTTAAGAAGAGTTACATCCTTAATAACATTTTTTTGTAATTCTTCATTACTCATGGCACTTCCGCCATATTTAACTACAATAATTTTCCTATTGAACTGCTGTATATAAGGTAATGCTTCAATCAGCACTTCTGCTTTTTGCATAACACTGTTCATTTCTTTTTGTTCCATCATATTTCTCCTTTTTATGAGCGGTAATCTGCATTGATTTTAACATAATCGTACGTTAAATCACAGCCCCATGCTGTAGCTTTGGCATCGCCTGATTTCATATCTACTAAAATCGTTACCTTTTTCTGTTTTAATAAGTTGGTAGCTTTTTCTTCATCAAAATCTATAAATAAACCATCTTTAAATAAAAGCATATTCTCTTTTTCGCCTACAAAATAGAGTTCTATTTTATCAGGGTCAAAATCCACTCCTGAATATCCAAGTGCACATGTAATACGACCACAATTAGCATCATTTCCGTAAACCGCTGCTTTTACAAGACTCGAATCAATTACTGCTTTTGCAAGCTTAACTGCATCATCTTTTGTATTTGCATTGATAACGGTTGTCTCGATTAGTGTTGTCGCACCTTCTCCATCACCTGCCATCATCATAGCAAGAGTACTGTTAACTTCATTAAGGGCTTCTGTGAACTTCTTATAATCATCATTTTTTTCTGTTATCTTTTTATTACCTGCAGCTCCATTTGCCATAATCAAAAGAGTGTCATTTGTGGAAGTATCTCCATCAACGGAAATCATATTAAACGTATCCTTGACATTTTCACTAATTGCTTCCTGTAATAATTCCTTTGAAATATTGAGATCTGTTGTCAAAAAAGCTAGCATGGTACACATATTGGGATGAATCATTCCGGAGCCTTTTGACATTCCACCGAGTGTTACTGTTGTTCCATCTACTTCAAACGTAACAGCAGCTTGTTTGGAAATCGTATCTGTAGTCATTATGGACTCTGCCGCCAAAGTTCCTGCTTCTAATGTTTCCTGTAAATTCTCTGTGAGTTTTCCCACACCTGCAACAATTTTATCAACAGGTATCTGCATTCCAATTACTCCTGTGGAAGCAACCATTACGGACTCAACCGGTACATCTAATGCTTCCTTAACAGCCTCTGCTGTTTTTTCGCATACATCAAATCCCTGTTTGCCTGTACATGCATTAGCAATACCCGAATTCACTACTACAGCATATGTTGCACTTCCCTGTTCTACAATTTCCTTATCCCATTTAACACAAGCTGCTTTTACTACATTACTCGTAAAAGTTCCAGCTGTTACACAAGGAAGTTTTGAAAAAATCATAGCCATATCTTTTCTATTCGTATATTTAATGCATGCCTCTGTACTGGCTGCAAAAAATCCTTTTGCTGCAGTTACTCCACCTTCTATTTTTTTCATATATGTATCCTCCTAATCAATTACTCATTAAATGCAATAATATTTTCATTATTTAATA
>CAZAQH010000030.1:0-23205 GCA_964487395.1 uncultured Lachnospiraceae bacterium
GGTGGAAAATTCGACCTTGCAAAACGTGCAAAAGCTGCTAACCTCGATGCAATTCATGACACAGTTCACGAAATGGCAAAAGACGAAGCCCGCCACGGAAAAGCATTCGAAGGATTGTTAAAGAGATACTTTGCGTAGGCTACAAGCCATGCAATATGTCATAAATAACGCCCTGCGAGTTTACTCGTAAGGGCGTTTATTTATGACATATTATAGGGCGACAGCCCGACATGAAATAGCCCGCAGGGCTATGAATGGCATGGCTTGTTGACTTATATAATTCGACAGCCCGTCAGCAAGCGGCATGAAATCCTCTAATCCCTTTTTTTCATTGTCATTACAAGGTCTTCAAATTCTTCCTTGTATTCATCTCCATCATAATCAACCTTATCTAATAACTTCTCAATCTGCTTAAAACTACTGTCACCCATATTTTCACTATCTTTTAATAACATTCCAAATTCTGCAACCGCACTTGCAAAGAGCCAGTTATCACTATTTTCATCTGTGTATTTTCCTCCTGTAACAGGATACTCTAATAATTCACTCTCTGTTCCTTCCGGTTCTTTATAGCGAATGCTGATAGTCAGCCATTCGTCATCAATTGAATCTGTTTCCTCTTCGTCAGTACCATATTCGTAATCTTCATCCTGATATTTTAAGTCAATGCTTCCTTTTTTATCATTCTTATTGCTGTCAGTAGTAATAATCTCATAAAGTGCAGTCACACTGTGACCTGCTCCAATTTCTCCTGCATCTTTTTTATCATCTGCAAAATCCTCTGCTGCCATCACTCTGTTATCATATCCGACTAATCTGTATTCTCTGACAACTGCAGGATTAAATTCTACCTGGAATTTTACGTCTTTTGCTACTGTTACAAGAGTTGAGCCTAATTCTTTTACTAATACTTTTTTTGCTTCCTTTGTGGAATCTATATATGCATAGTTACCATTTCCCTTATCTGCAAGAGTTTCCATCTTGTTGTCTTTGATATTACCTGTTCCAAATCCAAGAACAGAGAGAAAAACTCCACTTTCCTTTTTTTCTGATATTAAATCTTCTAACTCTTCTTCACTAGTCAGACCCACATTCAAATCACCATCTGTAGCTAAAATAACTCTGTTATTGCCACCTTCAATAAAGTATTCTTCTGCAATTTCATAAGCAGTAATGATTCCAGCACTTCCATCTGTAGAACCGCCTGCTTCGAGTTCATTTAATGTATCTGTTATCAAATCATATTCACTGCCTTCAACGCCTTCTAATAATACTTCATCGCTGCCTGCATATGTAACAATGGAAACACTGTCTTTACTTGTCAGATTTGCTGCAAGCATGGTAAATGCTTTTTGCAGTAAAGGAAGTTTGTCATCATCATACATAGAACCTGATACATCCAATAAAAAAACGAGATTAGATGGTGCTGTATCTTCAAAATCCAGTTCTTCTGTCTGTATTCCAACTAACATTAATTGTGATTCTTCATTCCATGGACAGTCACCAATTTCTACTGTTGTCGAAAATGGCTCATTTCTTTTTGATTCATCATAGTCATAATCAAAATAGTTAATCATTTCTTCTATTCTTACAGCATCTTGCGGAATATCATCCATACGATATCCATCATTAATCATTCTTCGAATATTGGTGTAAGAAGCCGTATCAACATCTGCTGAAAATGTTGAAAGTGGTTCCTCATCAACTGATTTATAACCTGATTCTTCAGTCGAAGTGTACTCTTCATTATTCGGATATGGCTCCGCCACATTCTCAGAATACTTATTATTCGAATAATCCGGTTCTGCCGCTTCTTCTGCTGCTGCAGGTGCTTCATATTCATCTCTGCCTTTATCACTGGTGGATGTTCCACCACAACCCACTATTGTTCCTGACATCATTACACATACTAAAAATAACACCAAAATACGACTTACATTCCTCTTTCTCATAAAAAACTCCTCCTTTTGCATTTTAACAAGACTTTTTCCCTTTGTTATATTATATACGTAAAAATATTAACAAATTTATGGTAATATTTTTAAATATTCTTTAATTGTTACTTGATTTTAATTTATCATCATATAGATATACGGAATCTTTTCTTTATTTTTCAAAATAATATAAATAACGGAATAAATATAGGCTATGTATTTTATTGTACTCTGTTATGTGATACAATCTTCACATTCAAAAAGCTCTTTTTTCTATTATTTTTTCTGGTCATTCGATCAAGTTTTCACTATTATTCTAATTAAAAATCACATCTGAAAGGAAGTATTCTATGAGTAAACAAATCTACCAAATTTACGATCGTATCTTTAAACGTATTTTTAGCTTGTCCAATCTTGCTATTATCAATCTGATTAATGGTCTGTTTGGAACTAATTATCCACCTGACAGCAAAGTTGAATATCCCAACAAGGAATTCATCAATTCAAAATTAGATAAGCGATTTGCTGACATATTTATCCTGATTGCCGGCAATCCATATCATTTAGAAGCCCAAATGACAGTGGATGGCTCTATTGTAGTAAGAGTTTTTGAATATGGATTCCAATATGCCATACATAATCGGACAAATGATACTGTTTTTCGCTTTCCTGAACCCATTGTAATTTATTTAGATACTGAAACCGAAATTTCTGATACAGATTTCATCACACTTGACTTTGGCAAACAGGGAACTTTTTCTTATCAAGTTAAAAACTTTATTTATCAGGAACATGAAATTACAGAATTGAATCAGAAAAAAATGATTATTTTAATTCCTTTTCAACTTTTAAAATTACGGAAAATAATTGAAAAATCTCCAACTAGAGAACACTTTTGTGCCTTGCAGGAACTAATTCAGAATGATATACTAAATAGTATCAAAGCGAACTTACAAGTTGTAAATATCACCATAGATGATGCAAATCAATTACGAGAATTGACACTTCAGCTTTATGAACATATATATGTGAATTATGAAAAGTTGGGAGGTTACGAGGATATGAAACCATTATTAGACGGAGCAATAGAACTGCCACTGGATAAATATCGTATTCGTATTGATGAACTGGAAGAAGAAACTACTTCATTAAAAAAAGAAAAAGAATCTATGGAACAGGAAATCTTAAGATTAAAAAAACTATTAGCAAAACAAATTTAATTTTTATATAAATCCAAAAGGAAACCTTCATGGTTTCCTTTTGGATTTATATATTTATTGATATCTCTCGTCAATTACTCGCTGTGTTTTCTTTTCACTTCTTGGAAGAACACCTAATTCTACTACTTTAACAAGTGGAGTAAAGCCAATCTTGCTCTTTACTTCATCTGCAATACGTTTGCTTAAAACTTCAAAGTCAACATGACCATTGGTTTCAACATAAATACGCATGGTATCTTTTCCATCAAGATGAGAAATTCGAATCTGGTATTCACTGGAGATTTCAGAGAATTTCTTTAATACTTCTTCAATCTGGCTTGGGAATACATTTACACCCTTTATCTTCATCATATCATCTGTTCTTCCGGCAATCACATCAAGTCTTGGATATTTGCTTCCACATTCACAAGTTCCCGGAATAATTCTGGAAAGGTCATGTGTACGGTAACGAATCAGTGGTGCGCCTTCTTTTACCAAAGTAGTAATTACGATTTCACCCATCTCGCCATCTGGAACTGTTTTACCGCTGATAGGATCAATAATTTCGATATATACATAATCATCCCAGTAATGCATACCAGTGTCATACTTACAGCTGATACCGATACCAGGTCCATAGATTTCTGTTAATCCGTAAATATCATATAATTCAATTCCTAATTCATTTGAGATTCTCTTACGCATTTTTTCGCCCCAGCGTTCAGAACCAATTACACCTTTTTTCAAATGAATTTTATCTCTGATTCCACGTTTTTCAATTTCTTCTGATAATAAAAGAGCATAAGATGATGTAGAGCAAAGAACGGTGGATTTCATATCCATCATCATCTGTAACTGTTTTTCTGTATTGCCCGGTCCCATAGGAATAACCATGGAACCTAATTTTTCAGCACCATTCTGGAATCCGATTCCGGCTGTCCATAAACCATATCCCGGTGTGATCTGAATACGATCCATATTGGTGATACCAGCCATTTCGTAGCAGCGTTTGAACATGATAGCCCAATCGTCAACATCTTTTGCGGTATAAGGAATAATAACGGGAACTCCTGTTGTTCCTGATGAAGAGTGAATTCTGACAATCTTTTCTTCTGGTGCTGTCATAAGTCCAAGTGGATAAGCATCTCGTAAATCTTTCTTTTCTGAAAATGGAAGTGCCTCAAATTCTGCCTGATTACTTACTGAGATGATTCCATATTCTTTTAACTTTTTTCCATAGAAGCTTCCTGCTTCTACCAGGTTTTTCATTCTGTCATTAACCTGTTGTAGCTGTGTGCTGTTAATCTGCATTTGTTTGTCCTCTCTTTTACGCTGTATAATTTAGTGCTTTTATATTTAACTCATGAAATTTCTCCGGTAATTTTTGTTTCATGGCTGTAATGATATCATCCTGTGCTAATCCCAATTCTCCGGTTCTAAGTGCTGCTCCAAGTAATACCATATTTAAAACCTTTGGTGACTGAAGTGTTTTAAATGCTTCATCTCCATCTACAACCGTAACATGTTCTACATTTTCTTTTAGGTATGCAATCATTTCCTGTCCGTTATATGTAGAATTACCAAGTGCTGCCGTTACCGGAATAATTGGTCTGGAATTGACTACTACGCTACCACCTTTTTTAAGAAATGGGAGCATTCTAACAGCTTCTGCCGGTTCAAAAGCAATGATAATATCTGCTTTTCCTTTTCCAATCAGAGGAGAATATAAGTTGTCGCCCATTCGTAAATGACTTACTACACTACCGCCTCGTTGTGCCATACCAATTGTTTCCGCTGTTAAAACAGAAATATCTTTATTCATGGCTGCTGCTGCCAGTAATTTAGATGCTAAAATAGTTCCCTGACCACCAACACCACATAATAATACGCTCTTATTCATGATTCTCTCCTCCTTTAATTGCTTTTACAGGACAGACTGCTTTACAAAGCCCACATCCCGTACATAAGGATTCATCAATGGCTGCTTTTCCGTCTTTCACAATGAGTCCGGGACAGCCGAGTTCATGAATACATTTTTTACAGTTAATGCATTTATCTTCTTCTATTGTGACATGATCTTCCGGTTTTGTAAGTACTACACATGGTGATTTGAAAATAATGGCTTTCACGCCTTTTTGTGCTGAAATTCGTTTTACTGCTTCTACTGCTTTTTCAAGATTGAGTGGATCAATGGTCTCTACTGTGGCAAGACCAATGGCACGAAGTATTTTTTCGATATTTACTTTTTCTACAATTTCGCCCATCATGGTTCGTCCGGTTCCGGGATGTGGCTGGTGACCGGTCATTGCAGTGGTTGAATTATCCAGAACTACTAATGTCATATCTGCCTGATTATAATAGGCATTTACAACACCTGTGATTCCGGATGCAAAAAAAGTAGAATCTCCTATAAATGCAAAACACGTTGTATCTGGTTCAATTCTGCCAACACCTTGTGCGATGGTAACGCCTGCACCCATACAAAGACAGGTATCCGTCATATCCAGTGGCTTGGCATTTCCCATGGTATAACATCCAATATCTCCACAGAAGATACTCTTTTTTCCCTTCATTGCCTGTTTAACGGCATAGAAAGATGCTCTGTGAGGACAACCTGCACACAAAACAGGCGGACGAACCGGAAGCTCCGGTGCATCTGACTTGGTTTCTACGTTTTCAATTTTTTTATCAGTAATAAATTCCTGAATATTTACACCAACGGATTCAACGGTGTTTTCTCCGGCATTTTTAACATGATGACTCAATTTGCCATAAATTTTAACAGGCAAATGATATGCACCACAAACTCTGATTAATTCTTTTTCAATGAACGGGTCTAACTCTTCAATACAAAGAACTTCATCAAGTCCTTCCATAAACTTAAGTGCCAGTTTATCCGGGAATGGATTGGGAGTTGATACTTTCATAACGCGAATATGATTTTCTTCATCAAGGTTTTCACAGGTATACATGAAACTAATCCCATGTGTTGCGATTCCTTTTTTGCTGTTTTTATATGTACCACAATCCTCTAATATCTGATTTCTTGCATAATCGGAAAAATCATCGGAAAGTTCTACATTTCGTGCTTCTATTTTTTGATGATTGGCAAAAGAAAGGCGGGGAAAAATAACCCATCGGCTCGTATCCTTTACAAATCCTTCTATTTTATTTTGATAATAGTCTTTTGTTTCTTTTACTTCAATGGATGCATATCCATGGCTGACTCTCGTTGTACTTCTGAAAAATACAGGAGTTCCATATTTTTCGGAATAATCAAAGGCTTCCTGCATCATTTCATAAGCTTCCTGTACGGAAGATGGGTCAAAAACAGGTACTTTTGAAAAAATACCAAAGGTTCTGGTATCCTGTTCTGTCTGGGAAGATATTGGTCCCGGATCGTCTGCTACCATGATAACCATTCCCCCCTTTATTCCTACATATTCAAGACTCATCAGCGGATCTGCTGCTACATTTAAACCTACCTGCTTCATGGTAACCAGTGCTCTGGCTCCAGTATAAGCTGCACCTGCGGCTACTTCCATTGCTGCTTTTTCATTTACTGACCACTCAACATATGTATCGTTTGCTTTTCTTTTTGCTATTGTTTCTAATACTTCTGTGGATGGAGTTCCCGGGTATCCGGCAACAAGATTCACTCCTGCCGCAATTGCTCCAAGGGCAATCGCTTCATTTCCCATCAAAAATTCTTTCACTTTTTCGTTCCTTCCTTACATCAATAATTTTCTAAATTATAGTAAAAAAACTGGCTTTATGCAAGCCAGTTCTTACTTAGTCAAATATTATATCTTATAATGAATTATTATTTTTTAATCAACTTGAAAATACCAATAATAACGCATGCTCCGATAACCGATACAATAATATTGCCTATAAAACCGCTTCCACCAATACCAATAAGGCCTAAAAGGAAACTTCCTACGATACCACCAACAATACCTAAAATGGCATTCATAATAAAGCCACCACTTGTTTTCATAATAAGACTTGCAAGCCAGCCTGCAATTGCTCCAACAACTATACTAATTATCCAACCCATGTTATTACCTCCAAAATGTTTTGATATGAGTAGTATACCATAATTTGTAAATATTTGTATTTCTTTTTCATTTCCTATACATTATTTCAAATATCAATTGTTTTTTTGCGTTCCGGAAGGCTGCTAAATAAAGTGGCTCCAAGTATTAAAACTGCACCCAATACTCCGGTTATTCCCATATTTTCCCGCAGTAAAATAACGGATAGTATAATTGCTACTACTGGGTCAATATAACTAAAAATGGCTATGGTTGCTGCATTCAAATCCTTCATAGATGCAAAATAAAGGGTGTATGCTATACCTGTATGAAGAATTCCGACAACAATCAGTAATCCCAATTCGATAAAAGAAATGGAAATGGCATTTATATTTTCAGTAAAAAACACATAGGGAAGCAGAACAATCGCACTCGCTGTCAGTTGGGTAACGGTCTTATCATATGCAGAAATATCCTGAATTTTCTGGTTGCATAATACGACTATTGCATAAAGGACTGCTGCCCCAATTCCGTACAAAATACCTTTTATTCCGGATATGCCGCTTGTACTGACTCCGGAGACAAAAAACATACCAATTAATGCTATCAGCACGCAAAGTATTTTTCGTGCTGTAATTTTTTCTCTTAATATAAACGGCGATAATACGATTACAAAAACCGGTGCCAGATAATAACAAAGTGTGGCGGTTGCAACTGTCGTATACCGGTATGATTCAAATAATAAAATCCAGTTAATTCCTATTAATACGCCTGAAAACAACAATAAAAACAAGTTGTTTCTGATATCTTTCCATTTAACTTTTTTTCCTCTGATAATCATAAACAGCATTAAAAAAAGCACTCCAATAACGGCTCTTGCCAGTGCAATAATACTGGAAGGCAGAGGAATATAACGCACGAATATTCCTATCGTGCCAAATATTAACATGGAAGATATTAATTCTAATTTTGCTTTGTTTTCTGATTTCATAATCTACATTATCTCGTTTTTCACAATAGAAGTAAATAATTATTTTTTATTGAATTTATTTCTTGACTTAATTATTATAATAGTTGTAATAATTGTTATAAAATGTGCGAAAGAAGGACCTAAAATGATTACTTTACTTGTTATAATATACCTTGCATTTATTAGTCTTGGTTTACCAGACTCTTTACTTGGTTCTACCTGGCCTGCTATGCGTCTGACTCTTAATGCTCCATTGTCTATGGCAGGAATATTATCCATGTTTATCTCAGGTTGTAACATTATCAGTTCACTAAACAGTGCTCGCCTGATTCAACGTTTTAAAACAAGTCGCATTACACTTGTCAGTGTGTTTTTGACTGCTGCCGCTTTAATGGGATATTCCTTTGCACCTTCTGTTATCTGGTTATTTTTACTGGCTATTCCATTAGGTTTGGGAGCCGGTGCAATCGATTCCGGACTAAACAATTTCGTTGCCCTGCATTATGAAGCAAAGCATATGAGCTGGCTGCACTGCTTCTGGGGAATTGGCGCCACATTAGGTCCTGTCATCATTTCCTGTTTTTTAAATAATGACAATAACTGGCGTGGTGGTTACCGCATCATTTCCATTATTCAATTTGTTCTTGTGATTGCCCTGGTAATTTCATTACCGAAGTGGAAAGTGGTTGAAAATAAAAACTCAGAAACTGAGAAAAAAGAAGACAAATTTATAACTAACCGCGAGGCTATAAAGATTCGTGGTGCAAAATGGGCACTGCTTACTTTTATTTGTTATTGCAGTGTAGAAACGACAACCGGCTTATGGAGCAGTACATTCTTAACTCAAAACAAGGGACTAAGCACTGCCACTGCTGCCGCTATTGTTTCTCTCTATTACGCCGGCATCACAATTGGAAGAGGTATGGGTGGATTCCTCACATTGAAATTCAAACCAAATACCCTGATATTAAGCGGTTGTGTTGTTAGCAGCTGCGGTATGGTACTGTATATGCTGCCTCTGCATACTTTCTTTTCCGCCGTGGCACTTATTATGATTGGCGTTGGATTTGCTCCTATTTTCCCCAATATGTTACAGGAAACTCCTGTACGATTTGGAAAAAAAGCATCTCAAACTATGATGGGACTGCAAATGGGATTTGCCTATATTGGCAGTACCATTACTCCACTTGTATTTGGTTTTCTTGCCGATAAAATAGGTTCTTTCCTGTTACCTTATTTTTTACTTGCTGTTACTCTATTGCTGATTATTTCCGTAAGTCAGGTAATTCGTGTAAAATATAAGGAAGAAAATTAACCCTGTAATCCGCGTGTCTGTCGGTCCATATCTTCTACTACAATGTCGTAGATCTCACCGATAGATGCGCCATATTCTAAGATTTTCCAGGGCTCATTTGTATGGAAATGAATTTTAATTAATTCTTCATCGCCTACTGCTAAAAGACAGTCACCCTTAAAATTCTGGGTAATATAATCGGTAATATCGTCTTCATCGAGGTCTTTTCCTTCAATTAGTAACTGTGTATCGTACTTAAATTCTAGCATTTTTTGTTCTCTCCTTGTCTATATAAATATTTTATGTTAAAATTACTTTCGATAGAAATTTTGTTTATTTGGAAAGGTTGGTATCTGTATGAGTGGTACTTTTATATTATTAGCCGGTGGATTATTAGTTATTATTTTCGCAGTAATCGTTGCTGTTGTTTCCTCTGTTGTATCTGCTGTTGCAGCAAATGTAGATGAGGATGATGAAGATTAATTATTAAAAGCATTTTTATGTATTTTTTCATTGTGAATGAAAATCAGCCATTTTACCTATAACAGGTAAAATGGCTTTTTATTATTTAACAATTACGCATTTAAGTATGCAATCTGTTCCGCTGTTAAGGTATCAATTTCTTTTCCCATAAAGGCAAGTTTTCTAGCTGCAACTTCTTTATCTACTTCTACCGGAACATCAATTAACATGGAGTTAAGTTTTCCTTCATTTTCAACAAGATATTTTGCAGACAATGCCTGAATGGCAAAGCTCATATCCATGATTTCTGCCGGATGTCCATCACCAGCTGCCAGGTTTACAAGTCTGCCTTCTGCAAGAACACATAACCACTGTCCTGTTGGAAGTTTATAACCCTGAATATTTTTTCTCATTTCTTTTGATTCAACGGCAATTTTTCTAAGTCCTGCCATATCAATTTCACAGTCAAAATGTCCTGCATTGCAAAGAATAGCTCCGTCCTTCATAACTGCAAAATCTTCTTTATCAATAACTTTGTCACATCCGGTAACAGTTACAAAGAAATCACCAAGTTTTGCTGCTTCGTTCATTGGCATAACCTCAAATCCGTCCATAACTGCTTCGATTGCACGAACCGGATTTACTTCTGTAACAATAACTTTTGCTCCAAGACCTTTTGCTCTCATGGCAACACCTTTGCCACACCAGCCATATCCTGCTACTACCACATTTTTTCCGGCTACAATTAGATTGGTCGTTCTATTAATACCATCCCATACGGACTGTCCTGTACCATAACGGTTATCAAATAAATGTTTACAATCTGCGTTATTGACACGAACCATAGGGAATTTTAATTCTCCTTTATTGTTCATTGCTTCCAAACGAATAATTCCGGTTGTTGTCTCTTCACAGCCACCGATTACGTTTGGAATCAGATTCGTAAACTCTGTGTGCATCATATGAACTAAATCGCCACCATCATCGATGATTACATTTGGTCCAATTTCTAATACTTTTCTGATATGAGAATTGTATTCTTCATCTGTTGCATCATACCATGCAAATACGTTTAGTCCATCTTTTACTAATGCTGCAGCCACATCATCCTGTGTGGAAAGTGGATTGGAGCCGGTAACATACATTTCTGCTCCGCCTGCCTTTAATACTTTGCAAAGATATGCTGTCTTTGCTTCCAGATGAACGGATAAAGCTACTTTTTTACCTGCAAAAGGTTTTGTTTTTTCAAATTCGCCTTCTAACATTCTTAAAAGGTCGCAATTTCTTTTTACCCATTCAATTTTTCTTTCGCCTGATTCGGCAAGGTTAATGTCTCTGATTTCACTGTTCATGTAATCATTCCTCCAATTAATCTAATAGTTCTGGCATATGCCAAACGAATTCAGCCGAATTTTTATTAACGTGATGGTCGTCTGTCCTATCATCACCCTTACAACGTGCTTATTTTACCACATAAAATGATAAATTGACAATTATTGTTTATCTACTCGATTTCTATCTTCATTACTTAAAAATGCTTCTATATTCTTGTAAACCTCCTGCATACATCTGGTACGGGACTCAACGCTTGCCCATGCCATATGTGGAGTAATGATTAACTTTCTTCCATCTTGTATTTTGGAAAGTGGATTGTCATGCTGCATAGGTTCTTTAGAGAGTACATCAAGCCCTGCTCCTCCAATCAAATCCTGTGTTAGTGCAGTGTATAAATCTTCTTCATTAATAATTGGTCCTCTTGCAACATTTACAAGTACTGCTGTCTTTTTCATCTTCTTAAGTGCAGTCAAATCTATTAAATCTCTGGTTTTTTCGGTCAAAGGACAATGAATGGAAATAACATCCGATTCTGTAAGCAATGTGTCAAAATCAACCTGCTCATATGGCAAGTCATATCGATTGCCAGATGCGGAATAAAAAACTATACGACAGCCAAAGGCTTCTGCTGCTTTAGCAACGCCTTTTCCGATATTTCCCATTCCAATAATGCCCCAGGTTTTTCCCTCTAATTCAAAATAGCGTTCTGAAAAATTGGAAAAGCCGAGCTGATTACTGTATTCACCGGATTTTACATAATTATCGTAAAAACTTATTTTCTCTAAAACATGCAATGCAAGTGCAAACGTATGCTGAACAACTGCAGGGGTAGAATACCCTTTAACATTACATACTGCAATTCCACGGCTTTTCGCATAATCAACATCAATGTTGTCATAACCCGTTGCCGTCACACAAAGTAATTTCACATTTTTAGCATCCAGAAGGGCTTCTTCATCCATTTTTGTTTTATTAAAAATAATGGCATCTGCGTCAGAAATAAGTGGTGTGCTTTCAGCAAGTGGCATTGTATCATATTCTTCAAACGTTCCTAACTTACTAAAAATAGATGTATCAATGTCGTATCCAATACTGTTTCGATCAAGCATTACTATTTTCATAAAATTTCTCCTTATAAAACGTGCACCATCCGATACAAATTAGAAAAGCCCGTAATAATACGGGCTTTTCAAGATATACTCTACAGTCTCTTTAATAATTCTTCTCTTTGTGCTTCATATCCCGGTTTACCCAGTAATGCAAACATATTTTTCTTATAACTTTCTACACCTGGCTGGTTAAATGGATTTACTCCAAGTAAATATCCGCTTACGCCACATGCAAATTCAAAGAAATAGAATAACTGTCCTAAATAAAATTCTGTCATTTCCGGAACCGTTACCATGAAGTTTGGAACCTGTCCATCGGTATGTGCTAAAATCGTTCCGTTCATAGCTGATTTATTAACAAAATCTACTGTCTTTCCAGAAAGATAATTTAATCCGTCAAGATCAACCGGTTCTTCGTTAATGGTAATCTCTTCGCGAGACTTATCTACACAGATAACAGTCTCAAACATATTTCTGGAACCATCCTGAATGAACTGTCCCATAGAATGAAGGTCTGTTGTCAAATCAACGCTTGCCGGGAAAATACCCTTCTGGTCTTTGCCTTCTGACTCTCCGTATAACTGTTTCCACCATTCAGATACATAATGAATGCTTGGTTCGTAGTTACAAAGAATTTCGATTGCTTTTCCTTTTCTTAAAAGAATATTTCGAAGGGAAGCATATTTTAATGCGTCATTTTCTTCAAAAGCACTGTTTAATGCAAGTTCTCTTCCGCTTGCTGCACCTTCCATTAACTTATCAGTATCAGCTCCACTTACTGCAATTGGAAGTAAACCTACTGCGGTAAGAACAGAGAAACGTCCGCCAATATCATCCGGAACAACAAATGTCTCATATCCTTCTTCTGTTGCAAGTCCTTTTAAAGAACCCTTTTGTTTATCTGTTGTAGCATAAATTCTCTTAGCTGCTTCTGCTTTTCCGTATTTCTTTTCCATCATTTCTTTTAATACACGGAATGCAATGGCAGGCTCTGTTGTAGTACCGGATTTAGAAATCATGTTAATAGAAAAATCTCTGTCTCCAATAACATCTACCAGATTTTTTAAATAGGTGGAACTGATAGAATTACCAACAAAATATATTTCAGGAGTTTTACGGATTTCTTTGCTGACCATATTATAAAAACCATGTCTTAAAAATTCGATTGCTGCTCTTGCTCCCAGATAAGAACCGCCAATACCGATTACGAGTAATACCTCTGAATCACTCTGAATCTTAGCTGCTGCTTTTTTAATTCTTGCAAATTCATCTTTATCATAAGCAACCGGCAAATCAATCCATCCAAGAAAATCATTACCTGCTCCTTTTTTTGATACTAAAAGCTCTTTTGCATCCAGTGCAAGCTTCTTCATATAATCTACTTCATGATCCTGAATAAATGGTGCTGCTTTGGAATAATCAAATGTTACTTTATTTCCCATCTCCATATGCTCCTTTTTCTTTCTCTCTATTTACGAAAACGTATTCCGTAATTTGTACTTGAAACACACATAGTGTAGCAAAGTATCTATGCTTTTTCAAGTCAAAAATTCCTTCAACAGTTCCTCCAGCTCTTTTTCTTCATTTCTTCCAAAGTAAATTCTTTTCTTTCCTTCCTTTTCCATGATATCTGAATCCTGCTCAATTATTTTTAAATCTTCTTCCAGAATACTTAGTTTATTTACTAAGTTATTTTCCAGGTAATCCACAATATTAATTTTTAAAACCCTTCTTTTCCCTGTTATATCAATTGCTCCCCCAATGGAAAAATAAATATAAAGACCAAACAGGCTGACAATATAAAATGGTAAGATATCTCCAAGCGTCTTACCTGTAATAATTCCTCTGCATGCTCCTATTCCGGCGATGAAAACGGACAAAAGCATAAGTTGTCCTGAAAAATGTTTTAGTTTTAATATAGGCATTTTTCCAATACTCATCTTATTGAGAAACTTGTCTACAAAGATACCAACATTCAAAACCCCTGAATTCGTTTTATAACAATTGGTAAATTTTCTTTTGCATTCGCGTAATATTCTTTTATCTGTAGATGCCATATTTTCTGTTTCCTTAATCAATGCACTTAAGAAATGGCCTGTAATTATCTGCAATAAAATGCTGATTAAAAATAGAAATAAAATACAACTGATTAATATTTTATGCTTTGTAAAAAAAGATAACATATTTTAGTACTCCCTTCTGTTTCGTTGTCATTAATCAGTATAAATTATTCCCATATTTGTAACAATATAGACACCTTGGAAATCGCTTTTTGTTTTCTCTCTTTTTTCGACAAACAGTAGCAAGATTTTGCCTTTTCTGCTATAATTGCCTTGGCACAAAGATTGACATTAGGGTATACTATTTTTGAATAGATACATAAATTGTAATGAAGGGAAGTATTTAACATGAAATATCAGACACAAGGTATATGTTCCACTGCTATAGATATTGAAATGGACGGCAAAACAATTAAATCCGTTCTTTTTTTTGGTGGCTGCGATGGTAATCATAAAGGATTATCTGCTTTAGTTGCCGGTATGTCTGCCGAAGAGGCTATCCAAAAATTAAAAGGAATTAAATGCGGTCCTCGCAATACATCATGTCCGGACCAGCTCGCACAAATATTAGAAAAAATAATAAAAGAAAATTAATCTAAATAAGAGGTTATCGTATGAAAAAAATCGTATTAACCGGAGGCGGAACTGCTGGACACGTAACTCCCAATATTGCATTATTGCCGGCATTGAAGGATGCCGGATTTGAAATTTCCTATATTGGCTCCTACGACGGAATTGAAAAACGTTTAATTTCTGATTTTGACGTTTCCTATTATGGAATTGCAACAGGAAAATTTCGCCGTTATTTTGATTTAAAAAACTTCTCTGATCCTTTTCGTGTAATTAAAGGATATAAGGAAGCCAAAAAGATTTTAAAAGAAATTAAACCGGATGTTATTTTTTCAAAGGGGGGATTTGTTGCTGTTCCTGTTGTAAGAGCAGCCGGTGATTTGCATATTCCCTGCATTATACATGAATCTGATATGACTCCCGGACTGGCAAATAAATTATGTATTCCGGTTGCCCAAAAAATATGCTGTAACTTTCCGGAAACCTTAAAATGTATGCCTACCGATAAAGCAATACTAACCGGTTCTCCTATCCGTAGTGAACTAACAAAGGGCAATAAAATTGCTGCTTATGAGTTATGTGGTTTTACTGCTAACAAACCAGTCGTTATGATAATTGGTGGCTCACAGGGTGCATCCAGTATTAATCAGGTCGTAAGAGAAGCCCTGCCGAAACTACTGGAAGATTTTCAGGTTGTGCACATTTGTGGAAAAGATAAAGTTGATAATCTTATGCTCTCTATTCCAGGATATAAACAATTCGAATATATAAAAGCGGAATTAAAAGATATTTTTGCAATGGCAGATGTTGTAGTCTCCAGAGCAGGTGCAAATGCAATCTGCGAATTACTTGCTTTAAATAAGCCAAATGTTTTGATTCCTTTATCTTCCGGCAGTCGAGGTGATCAGATACTAAATGCTGCCTCCTTTGAAGAACAGGGATTCAGTATTGTTATTCGTGAAGAATCTCTGGACTGCCTCTATCTTGTAGATAAAATTCATGAATTATATTGTAACCGTAAACAGTACATTGAAAACATGTCAAACAGCGGTCAGTTGAATTCAATTAAAACTATTGTAAGTTTATTAAATGAAGCAACTCAAAAATAAAGCAAAAACAAATAACCGTATTTTCAATTCCATCTGAACTGAAAATACGGTTATTTATTTTTATATTTAATTAACTTTCCAATATCTGTTTCTGAATATCATTTAATTCTTCGTCTGTCATTTTCCCCGATACCCAAGTGATTTTTTGATTATCATCCGTATATCTTGGAATTAAATGAATGTGAAAATGGAAAACAGTCTGTCCTGCAATTTCATTATTATTTTGTACAACATTAAATCCATCTGCGTGTAACGCATTTGTCATTTTAATGGCCATCTTCTTTGCCAAAATCATTGCATCTGCTGCTACATTTTCCGGGATTTCATAAAGATTCTTATAATGCTCCTTGGGTAATATTAAAGCATGTCCCTTTGTTGCCGGTCCCAAATCCATAATTACACGAAATGTATCATCTTCGTATAACGTCTTGGTTGGAATCTCTCCATTTGCAATTTTACAAAAAATACAATTCTCGTCTTTCATCTCTGTATCCTTTCTTTTATGCTTCTTCCATAAAAACAAAAAGTTCATCTAATGTACGAAGCATTTTAAAATCACCTTTCATTTTCATCTGTCCACCCATAAATGCCCTTTGAAAAGTCATTCTTCCTGCCATAATTTCGTTGATTGTATCTTCGGACATTGTTGTTTCAACATCTGCCTTTTCAATGTTTTCTAAGGAGTATACTGCATCTTTAGAATTAACCTGAATTACAATAGGTTTTTTACCGCTTCCTATTGTAAATTTATATGTTGCCTTAAATCCCGGAATTGGTTTGAAATGATTTTCAAATTGCTGTAGATAACTCTCGGATTCTGTCGGTTCATTACTCATCATGCCACGGAACATACTAGCTAATTCCTGTATATCTTCTTTTTGTCTCTGCACATAACTGTCATCTGCCGCATACTGTGAAAGCTGTTCGGATTCCTGAGGTGTCAAATCAATATTTTTAGATACGGAAACCATTTGCTTTACTGCCTGATTACTTGCCGGAAAACTAATAACCTGCTGTTTAATGGTACGATATACATTTTCCGCCTTTTTTTCTATTAATTTACCGTATTCATCATTAATCTCAAGAGATGCTGCATCTGCAATATATCCACAGATTCCGCTGCAAGGTAAACCTCCTAATATTTCCCAGGCAACTGATAAGTTTAATTTTCCTTCTCTCTCGCCGTATGTGGTTGACATAACAATCGGGCACATATATATCTTGGCTAATTTTTCTTTGTCTGCATATAACCAGCAGGCATCCAAAAACTGCTGCATATAGCCTCCTATTCCATACCACTCTACAGTAGTTGCTAAAATAATGCCATCTGCATCTTTTAATGTCTGTGGAAGCGTTGTTATGGAATTTTTAAGTTCGCAGAGCATAAAACGTTCTACTTTAACATTTAACTCTTCCAAAACATTCTGCATTTTATCAATTACATATAACGTAGGATCATCCATTAATCCTCTTCCGCCATAATATATATTTACTTTCATGCTTTTTGCCTCCTCATACGAATATTTGTTAACAACATTGTAAGGAAAAATCCGGTTACAAGACCACCTATATGTGCAGCCACATTAATATTTGTCCCTACAAAACTACTATATAAGCAATATGCTATCATAAGTATCATTCTGGAAATCGATACCGCTACTGGTGGTTTTTGTCTGACCACAATACAGAATAAACTTCCGATTATTCCATATATGGCTCCACTGGCTCCAATGGAAACCATGGAAATTCCGGATACAAATTCATATACACATGAAACAACATTACCCATTATCCCAGAAACAAAAAAGACAATTGCATAATCTCTCTCATCTATTATTCTCTCCAGCATAGAACCTGCAAAAATCAGTAAAATCATATTGCTGGAAATGTGATCTAAATTCACATGCAAAAAAATGGATGTTAATAAACGATAAAATTCATTTTGCATAATATATGTAAGACCTATCTGGCCTTTGGAATAAATAAAATCTCCATAAAACTGACACAAAATAAATAATAGTATATTAACAAGCACAAGAAACGCTGTTACCTTAGTCGTCGATTTAAGAAAATACTTTTGGCGTGTAAAAAAGTGACTCATTTCTTCTTCTGAATGAATCTCATCCGGTTCATCAGGTACTTCCACAAAATCCGTAAGAAATTGCTGTAAATATCCTTTTAATCCATAAAAATCTACTACACGGTCTTCTTCGATTATTAATTCTTTCGTTTCAATATCTAGAAACCAGCAAAAAACATCATCTTCTACCAATGTCTTGGCTTTGTTAATATCTTCAAATAAAACCAAGGACATAATATGTATATCCGTATCAACATTTGTAAAATAATGCATAAGGGAATCTTTTACTTCCTCATATTGATCGGTAGAAATGTAAACACCTTTTTTATAGTCAACCATTAATATTATATTGTATAAGTTATTTTCTATTTTTACAAATGCAGAGAACTCGGGAATATAAGAAGGAAGTATATAGTATCCTGAAGTGATTAAATGTCTCTCTAGCTGCTGTTTTATCATAATGAAACCTTTCTACTGCGCTTCCTGTATTTGTATTAAAACTATTTGTTTTTTACATTGTATCAACATTTTCAAATTTACACAATAAAGAACGTAATTTTCCCCAGCTGTAGTTCATCGCCCCGTTTCACTATGATTTCTTCTCCTGAAATGAGATGAATTCCATTAATAATAGTCCCATTTGTAGAATTCAAATCCTGAATATAAACTGCGCCCTCTTTTTTATATATTTTAGCATGCAATCTACTGATAGATACATCATTTACAAGACATCGTGCCTCTCCACTTAACTTTCCGATTATGAAGGGAAATGAATCCATAATATATCTTTTTACCGAGCCATTTTCCTTCCATTCCAATACCATTTCCATCGACAAATTTTGCTTATCTTCGTCGAAAAATACAGTTTCATCATTATCATTCCAATAATCATCTACCGTAACCGGCTCTATAGGTATTTCAAATTTATCTTCTTTTTTTTGAGAGATATAAGATACTATATTACATACTATTTTTATTATTGTGAATAGTATAAGAATAACGGAAGCAAGAAACAAATACATGGCATATGGTGTTATGGATTTCATATAGAAATAACCTGCAAATAAAATACCTGCCACACTCCCTGTACAAATAGGCAATATATATTTCTTTTTGGATGTTTCCTCTATTTTTTCTATCTCGGGTTCCTTTTCCATTACTTCTTCTGATATTTTTTTCTCTGGTTCTTCTACTCTGATATTGTCTTTCATGATTCTTTCTTTTTCAATATAATTCATAAATGCAGAAATCGAGAAAAACTCTTCTTTGGACATTTTGTAAAATTGATATGCAATGTTTACTGCATGTTCATCTCTATGATTAATTTTTTCTAATAAAAAATCTGCCAGTTTATAATATCTGCTCTGATATGGGAAGTTCACTGTAATATTATTAATTCCAAAATTATATGGTACATATAATAGTCCCAGTTCATTTGATTCTAAATCAAAAAACATATATTGGGGATCTATAACAAAGAAATTCGGATCTAATAAAAAAGAATTAGAATTTTCCATAACAAAATTTATCTTTTGAAATAATGTATATATTTCTTCAAATGACATATTTCTGTTTTCATATTCTTTTTCAATTGATTTTTTATATGTAATTTCATAGTAAAGAAATAATTCGTTTTCACTTCGAGATTCCTTGCAGGGTAGAAAACCTTTCATTTTATTATTGATTATCATGTTTAATAAATATAAGTCTTTTTCTTCTACATTATTATGTAAGACCAGATAACTATGTCCAAATTCCGATTTTATTGTTATTTCTTCCATCATATATTACATCTCCCATTAATTAACTTTTTGACACTCTCGAATAAACAAAACCGGATTAAGTCTTTTTATCTGTTTACTTTTATCGGTCTCTAAGGTGTCTTTATCGTACAACGATTTATTAGGCAAACGAAGCTTGATTGTCGACTGACCATTTACTTCTATGGTCCCCAAATCAACATGTACCTGAAAATCACTGTTATTTATAAAAACCTGTTCTTCTAATAGTTTTTTTACTTCCTCTTCCACAACTTTTTTTACATCACCATCTGAAAGTCTTTGAACCTGACTACCGCGTAATGCAGCAAGATAACATCCTTGCGAAACAACACATTGATCATACAAATAGAATCCAAAATATATAATAATCAGGAATATAAATATGGTGAGCGGAATAATAAAAGAGGCTTCTAATGTCATATATGCTGATATCTTTCTTGTTTTTTTCATTTGATATACCCCACAAACAAAGTCGATACAAAAATAAATGGCACAAACGGAATTTGACTTTTTCTTCCTGCTTTCTTTATCAAAAGTAAAAAGCAAGATACGATAAAAGAACAAAAAAAGGCTGCTACAAATAAAAATATGATTTGATACATCGTAAAAAATAAACCTGAAATCATAAAAAGTAATCCATCTGCTTCTCCTACAATGCCTTTACTGATTTTAGATAGTATAAATAAAATCATCCCCGGCATTATAACAAATATAAAATCCAGATAGTTTCTTTCTTCACAAAAAAGAAGAAGTGTAAAATTGACAATTCCAATAATAAACCCAATATATAAAATTCCAACCGGAATCTTTTTTTCTTTAATATCCATAACAGAACAGATTAATAAATATAGTATTAAAACAAAGATCGTATTTTTCATTTTCTATCTCCTACTCTTAACCACATTTACTACAGCCACCTAAATGTTTTACCTTTGACAGCGGAACCGTTTTTATCGTTCGTTTCAAACCACTGCATCCAATAGTGTAATGATAGCTATTTCCATATTCTGTTATGTAAACCAGTCCGAGGCCTCCTGAATCTGTACAGTTTTTGCAAGGCTTATACTTTTCGCCACTTTTATTTCTTTTTTTATTAACATTGTCTTTTGTCACACAATGAATGGAAGGATTTAAATAACTGCATCCTCTACTTCTATGATAAACTTTTCCTGTTTCTGTTATATATACCCATTCTTCCTCTAATTCAGATGTATGGCTTTTAGTAACATCATAGCCTGTCCATTTTCTAATTCTGCAATTGACTATTGTGGATGAACTTGGAAATGCAATAACAGGAATCAACGATTTAATTTCCTGTACCTTTGTCATATTAACCATCTCATTTTGATTTTGAGACAAATGTGCATAAACTGACATTTCTTTTGCCTGCTGATGTAATCCTGAAAGATTCGTTGAATATTCCATAAACATAGTAATTATGGAGAGAATATTAATCATGAAAAACAGAAAAAAAGGAATAACAAAGGCTGCTTCTACTGTCATACTTCCTCTTGTTTTTTTAAGGAGAAATGATGATGCCCTTTTTTTCAGATGTGCCTGGAGAGCTAACCATATATCGTATATGTTTTTTTTAATAGTCATCTTAAGTAAAAAGGGCATTATGATTTCTCCTTTTTTATTCATAGGAATAGAATCGATTAATCTGATATCCATATCCATACTTGCTGGAAACATTGATTTCCGCTCTTAATTGATAAATGCAGTAGTCCATTTGAAAATGACGGTTCCCCATTGTTTTACGAATATCCATTTCCATAATGTCCATCAATCTTATATTTGTTGTATTTTTATCATTTAACATCAAAAATAAATGTATATAATCTTTATAACTTTTTCCGTCGGCTGATGTATGATACTCGCCAAGATGACTTTTAAATGTAACCATTTGTGACAGGGGTGTATTCCAGGTGGAATCATTTTTTATGTCCGGTAGTTTATGTCCATCAAAAAGAATCCTCAAATCCTTGGCACTTTCTGCGTAACCCCATGCAAAAAGAATTGATATCTTTACCGCCTCGCACAACTGTGGCTGCATAATGGCAGACGTAACTGCAAGTGCAAGTTCTTCTGCTTCCATTTGCTTTCCTGAATCAGAAAACAGATATGCCATATTTATCGCATAGCGAATTTTGAAGATTTGTTCTGCAACAAGTTCCAGATTGGAGACATCACTGTCTTTTCCTTTTAGCAGATATTCTATCTGATAATTTATTTTTGCATTTTCTTTTTTGTTATTAAAATATCCGCATTTATCCAAGATATATTTTGTGTACAAATCCTTTGATAAAACACTGTCTGAGACTTGTTGAGAACTATCTAATCCACATCCTTTATTACTTACTCTGTGACTTATGTATTCCGATAAATTACAAGTATTTCTGGATATGGAATTAACATCTTTAATCGCATAATTTAAAACAGAACCGGTTGATAGTTCTTCTACAGCATCCGCCGGATTATCAATTCCGACAGGGTCCTTATCTTCTTCTCTATTAGCATTAATTTCATCAATAATTCCATTTATGACCTCTTTATTTTGTGATCGATTGGCCCGATATGTTTCATACTCAGATTCTCTTTGTTTGTATTCTTCGTAACTTTTCCCTGAATTCGTCAAAAAAGAAAGTCCCTTTGTATCCTTAATTAATTGTTGAATTTGATATTCCATTATTTTTCCACAATCATCAGATGCAAACGAAATCTTGTCTAATCTTGCATTATCAGCATTTAAAGCTGTTAAATCTTTATATTGTTCTATTGCATTTTTTCCTGGGGGATTAAAATTCAAATTCATGTATTGAATAAGATGTGATTTTGTACGATCCGGTGTTGGGTTAGAAAGACCATAAGATGAATCAATAAAAAGAAGATCATATTGCTCCAACATTTCTCGATTATATTCAGCAAATATACTGTTAAGCCCAATATCTGTTACACATTCTATTTGGAATTGTATTGTCTTCATACGTGCACCTTCTATCAAAGTAAATAAGAAGGAGAGAAGAATTCCTACTGTTAAAGAAAGATAAACGGTAATATATCCTGTTTTATACGATTTTTTCATTTTATACCTCTGACTGTATCATAAATATTCTTACAGAGAACTTGCCTGTCCTGTAATTCTGTCAAATGCTTCTCCAACTAATTTTGTCAGCTGCCCTTTAAAAATAACAACAAGTCCAACTAATACCACAATGATAAGAATTACTTCCACTGTTCCCATTCCATCGTCTTCTTTGATAAA
>CAZAQH010000031.1:0-3529 GCA_964487395.1 uncultured Lachnospiraceae bacterium
GCGGAAAAGGAACTGCCGGATGCGTTTCTAAGAAGATGTATTTTTCATTATATTGATTTCCCAGAGGCAGACTTAATGGAAGAAATTGTACGTACTCATTTTCCAAGTGTTGATGAGAGCGTTTTGAAATATGCCTTTTCTGCTTTTTATGATATCCGTGCGATGAAGGATATTCGCAAAAAACCAAGTACATCGGAACTGATTGACTGGATTAATGTATTGCAAATCAGTGGAATTCCGGCAGAGAGAATTCAAAAGGAACTTCCTTTTATTGGTGTAATTGTTAAAAAAGACGAGGATTTAGAGACAGTGAAACAAAAAATGGCTCTGAATTAAAAAAAGGAGTGCATAGATGTTTACAAAGTTCTTTTATCAATTAAGAGAAAGCGGACTTAAGGTGACATTAAGTGAATGGCTGACCTTACAGGAAGCATTAGATAAAGGGCTGGCAAATAGTTCACTTACTGATTTTTATTATCTTGCCAGAATGATTTTAGTTAAAAGCGAAACAGAATATGATAAATTCGATATGGTATTTGAGGCGAACTTTAAGGGTGCATCTTTGGAACCTGAAGTTGGTGCCAATATGCTTAAATGGCTGGACAAGCCGGAGATGAATGAACTGTTACAGGAAACAGAAAAACAGTGGCTCAACAAAGGTGAGGATTTACAGATTGATAAGGATGACGTAGAAGAGAAGTTTAAACAGCGTCTGAAAGATCAGGACAGTGAGCATAATGGCGGTTCCCATTGGATTGGAACTATGGGTAAGACCTCCTTTGGTAATACCGGTGGCAATATTGGCGGTGTGAGAGTTGGTGGTACTACCGGTTATCAGTCTGCATTTGCAGTAATTGGTGCTAAAAAATATCGTGATTTTCGAGATGATAGAATTATTGATAACAGACAATTTATGCAGGCACTTAGAAAATTAAGACAGTTTTCCACAAAGCTGGATATCCCGGAAACAGAGCTTGATATTAATGGAACTATAGATAAAACCTGCAACAATGGTGGTTATTTACAGATTGTCATGGAAAAACCCAGAAAAAATGCAGTAAAGTTATTATTACTTATGGATTCCGGTGGTACTATGATTCCGTATTCCTCTCTGCTTAATGAGTTATTCCAATCCGTTAATAAATCAAATCACTATAAAGATGTTAAGGTCTATTATTTTCATAACTGTATTTACAGCAAATTATATAATACACCGGAATGTGAAAATGGTGACTGGATTGATACAGAGTGGATGTTTCGTAATTTAGACAGCGATTATAAAGTGATTATTGTTGGAGATGCTGCTATGGCACCGGAAGAATTATATTCCGATTCCGGCAATTACCGTGGACCAAACGGTGGACTCCCTGGTTGGGACTGGCTGTGTCTGATTAAACGCCACTATAAAAAGGTAGTATGGATGAATCCTAAAATGGCAATAGGAAATGCTCCGTGGAGAGAAGCCGAAACGGCAATCAAAGAGTTACTTCCAATGTACCGGTTAACGGTTGATGGATTAAATCAGGCAATGACAAAATTAATGGTAAATAAATAATTTTAATATAGTTATTTGGAGGATATGAAAAATGAAGATTTACGAAGAATTGCAGGCAAGAGGACTTCTTGCACAGTTGACAGATGAAGATGAAATCAGAGATTTAATTAATAATGGAAAGGCAACCTTTTATATAGGATTTGACCCTACTGCTGATAGTCTGCATGTAGGACATTTTATGGCACTTTGTCTGATGAAGAGATTACAGGAAGCAGGCAATAAACCGATTGCCTTAATCGGTGGTGGAACTGCCATGATTGGAGACCCATCCGGTAGAAGCGATATGCGTCAGATGATGACGCCTGAGACAATTCAGCATAACTGCGACTGCTTTAAAAAACAAATGAGCCGTTTTATTGACTTTTCAGATGGCAAAGCATTAATGGTTAATAATGCAGACTGGCTGATGGACTTAAATTATATTGAAATGATTCGTGATATTGGTGCTCATTTCTCTGTGAACAGAATGCTTGCTGCAGAATGTTATAAACAGAGAATGGAAAAAGGACTGAGCTTCCTGGAATTTAACTACATGATTATGCAGAGCTTTGATTTCTATACTTTATTCCAAAAATATGGATGTAATATGCAGTTCGGTGGTGACGATCAGTGGAGTAATATGTTAGGAGGCACAAGACTGATTCGTAGTAAATTGGGTGAAGATGCATATGCTATGACCATTACACTTTTGATGAATTCAGAAGGTAAAAAAATGGGTAAAACACAAAAAGGAGCTGTATGGCTTGACCCTGATAAAACTTCACCATTTGAGTTCTACCAGTACTGGAGAAATGTGGCAGATGATGATGTATTAAAATGTATTCGTATGCTTACATTCTTACCTATTGAAGAAATAGACAAGATGAATGACTGGGAAGGCAGTAAGTTAAATGAGGCAAAAGAGATTCTTGCTTTTGAACTTACGAAACTGGTACATGGAGAAGAGGAAGCAGCAAAAGCACAGGAAAGTGCAAGAGCCATTTTTAGTGCCGGTGCATCAGCTGAAATGCCTACAAGTGAAATCAGTGAAGCGGATTTAATAGATGGAGCGATTGATATTTTATCTTTACTTGTGAAATCAGGTTTGGTAACTTCTCGTTCAGAAGCAAGACGAGCAGTAGAACAGGGTGGCGTTGCAGTAGATAATGATAAAGTAACTGATATTAAACAACTGTTTACAAAAGAAGCATTGCAGGGAGATGGTATTGTATTAAGAAGAGGTAAAAAGAACTTTAAAAGAGTAACCATACAATAACATAAAGTTATAGAGGGAAGCGTAAAACACTTTCCTCTTTCTTATTATTGATAGAGAAAGAAGGGAACGAAATGATTCGAAGTTTGACAGAGGGAAAGACAAGCAAAGTTTTGCTTACATATACAATTCCAATGTTTATTAGTGTCATTTTTCAACAATTATATAACATAGCAGACAGTGTTATTGCCGGCAGATTTGCGGGAGAAGATGCATTGGCGGCTATTGGCGCATCATATCCTATTACTATGATATTTATGGCAATTGCCATTGGAAGCAATATTGGATGCTGTGTTGTGATTTCAGGATTCTTTGGCGGCAAACAATATGAAAAAATGAAGACAGCAATTAGTACAACGCTGATTGCCTGTGTAGTGTTATCTGTTATTTTAACAGTATTTGGGATTGTATTTAGACGTGGTCTTATGAATCTAATGAAGACACCGGATAATATTTTCACAGATGGCGTAGCCTATTTAAGTATTTATATTGCAGGCTTTTTATTTCTCTTTTTGTATAATATTACAACAGGAATTTTTACATCACTTGGAGATTCCAAAACTCCGCTGATTTTTCTGATTATTTCGTCTGTTGGGAATGTTGTTCTGGATGTTGTGTTTGTAGCAGTATTTCAATGGGGAGTAAGAGGAGCGGCATGGGCAACCTTTTTAGCACAGGGGATTGCATCCATTTTATCCATTATTACCTTGAGAAAAAGAGTT
>CAZAQH010000031.1:3629-5040 GCA_964487395.1 uncultured Lachnospiraceae bacterium
TTTAGCACAGGGGATTGCATCCATTTTATCCATTATTACCTTGAGAAAAAGAGTTGCAGAAGTAAAAACAAATGCCTATCCGTTTTTTTCTTTTAGCATGTTAAAAAAAGTGGCGTCCATAGCAATTCCGAGTATTTTACAACAATCCTTTATTTCAATAGGAAATTTATTTATACAGATTCTTGTAAATGGATTTGGGTCGTCTGTTATAGCTGGATATTCAGCAGCTATTAAACTCAATACCTTTGCCATTACATCACTTACAACACTTGGAGATGGTATTTCTGGCTTTACAGCACAGAATCTTGGGGGCAAAAAGATAAAGAGAGTAAAAGAAGGCTTAAAAACCGGAATGGTGATTGGGTTATCTGTGGCAGTAGTCTTTTTTGCAGTATATTTTGGACTTGCGGGTTCTATGATAAACATATTTGTAAAAGGAGAAGGAAGTGCAATGCAGACAGGTGTCGCATTCCTTAAAATCGTAACACCTTTTTATCTGATTGTATGCATTAAATTGATTTGTGATGGAGTGCTGCGTGGAGCAGAGGCAATGCGGTGTTTTATGATAGCAACTTTTACTGACTTAATACTGCGTGTTGTTTTAGCATACTTGTTGGTAGGTAGATTTGGAACGCAGGGTATATGGATGTCGTGGCCAATAGGCTGGACTATTTCGGCTGTATTATCTTTTTATTTTTATGTTTCACATAAATGGATACCAAAACGATTAAAAGAAAACGAAGCATAGCAGAAGGAGGAATCTTGTGGATTATATCTTAGCACTTGACGGGGAAATTTTACTTTGGATTCAAATGTATATAAGACATGAGGTGTTAACCCCAATTTTTACATTTATTACGCATTTAGGAGATAAGGGACTTTTTTGGATTATATTATCACTTCTTTTACTCGTCAAAAAATCAACAAGAAAGACGGGATTTTTATCCCTGCTTTCTCTGTTGGTTACTTTTCTAATTGTAAATGTTTGTATGAAAAATGGATTTGCAAGAATCAGACCATATGAAACATTAACAGATTTATTGTTATTAATTGAAAAACAGTCTGATTTTTCGTTCCCATCCGGTCACAGTGCAAGTTCTTTTGCCAGTGCAATCGTTTTATTTAAGAGATTACCCAAACGATATGGGATACCAATTCTTATTCTTGCCATATTAATTGCTTTTTCAAGGCTTTATATGGGAGTTCATTATCCAACGGATATTTTAGCAGGTATTTTAATTGGAAGTATAGTTGCATTGCTGATTATTTTTGTCAATAAAAGACTTGAAAAAAGAAAATAATGACAAATAATGGCAAAAAAAGTTCTTGAAAATAATTTTAAAACGTAATATATTAGAGCAATACTTTTATTTTCGGGGAGGGAAATGATTATGCAGCCAGTTATTACACT
>CAZAQH010000031.1:5140-22936 GCA_964487395.1 uncultured Lachnospiraceae bacterium
ATTATTGATAAGGGTACCATGCTTTATGATAACAGTATTGAAAATTTGAGAAGCTTTTTTGGTGCATATCGTACCATGCGGCTTCGTTTTACGAAAAACGCATCAGAACTAACCAAAGAATATCTTAATACACAGGCAGAAGAACTGACAAAAGACTTAAAGGAAAAATATCCACAGGTTTCTTCCCTTGTTGTTTCAACAGAGGATGACTGGATTGATGTTTTACTGAATGAAGAAGAAATACCACTTATGAAGGTTATGAATCATATTCAGGAAACACGCAGAATTTATGATGTTCAGCTTCAGGAAATTTCAACGGAGAGTGTAATTAAGAAAATTTACGAAGGGAAGATGTAATCATATGAAAAGAAAGCTGATGCATTATCTGGCTCTTACAAGAGCAGGTATTATGGAAGAATTGCAATTTCGGCTTGGAACCATTGTCACCATTTTGGGGAATATTATTTATCTGATTATTATTTATTTCCTGTGGAAGGCAATTTATGCTTCATCTCCAACCGATGTTGTAAATGGAATGACTTTTAGTGACACGATGATTTATCTGGTACTTGCTTCTGCCTTATTTGCAGCAATGGAAATGTATGTAACATGGTATTTGGGAAGAGGAGTACAGACAGGCAAGATTGTTCTTGATATATTAAAACCAATGCGTTATGAAAAATATGTTTTTTTCCTGTTTTCAGGAAACACCATTGTATCAACGGTTATGACGTTAATTCCAACCTGTTTTATTGTTTACTTTATTTCAGGTGGTGGTTTTGCATTATCCTATAATCTTTTGTTTTTTATCGCGTCAATTGTGTTAGGTATTATTATTAATTTTTATATTAATTTCATGGTTGGCAATATCTGTTTTTATACAGAGTCTATTTGGGGAATCAATATTATGAAAGAAGTGGTGGTACTTCTGTTATCGGGGGCTACCATACCACTTGCATTTTTCCCGGAAGCATTTAAAAATATTGCAATGAAAATGCCTTTTCAGGCGATATACAATACACCGTTAGTCTTACTGATTGAAAATGATATGCCATATGCAGAACGTTTTTATATGTTACTTATCCAGGCATTCTGGGTAGTTGTACTGGCTGTTTTAAGTAAAATCTTTTTCAATATTTCAATTAAGCATATAACGGTTAATGGAGGTTAAGTAAAGATGAAAAGAGGACTTAGGTTTTATGCTTCCATTTATTTTAAAATTATAGCGCAGGACTTTAAAAGTAAGATGAGTTACCGTGCGGATTTCTTTATTTCCACAATTGGTATGATTCTTACGAATATTTCAGGGTTTGTTGCATTTTATATTATGTTTCAGAATTTCAGTACGATTAATGGTTGGACTTATTATGAAATGTTGTTCTTGTATGGTTTTTCTTTAATCGCACTTACCCCGATGCAGTGTTTGTTTGATAATAACTGGAATCTGCGTAATTATGTTTATGATGGTGATTTTATTAAATATTGTTTTCGACCAATTAATATCTTTTTCTACTTTATTTCAGAGGTATTTGATGTAAAGGGGTTAGGACAGCTGTTAATGGGTGGTGTAACTTTAATATATGCATGGCAGAAGCTTTCCCTTCCATTTACCTGGTATACCGCATTTTTATTAGTGATTGCACTTATTTCAGCATCCCTTTTTATGATAGCACTTATGAATGCGGCGGCAGCAAGCTGTTTCTGGATTATGAATTCAGGGTTTGTCATGGTAACGATATTTAAGTTCACCAATTATGCAAAATATCCGGCAAGTATTTATAATGCAGTATTTAAATTTTTATTCAGTTTTGTGATTCCGATTGCATTTGTTGCTTATTATCCGAGCCTTGTGTTTTTAAGACCGGAAGCAGTGCCGGTATTGACGTATTTGTCCCCTGTATTTGGTGCTTTGTTTTTTTATCTTAGTTATCGTTTGTGGATGCGGGGTGCAACAAAGTATTCCGGAACCGGAAGCTAAAGTGTATTAAGAAAATGTTAAGGTGAAATGTTACAAAAATGTTACTAAATACTTGTGCTAATGACAAAAATCCGCTATACTGAATAAGGTTTTGACTACATTACAATAGAGAATTAGATAATTAGAGAGGAATAACGAATGAAAAGAAGAGTATTATTAATCTTCATGACTATGATGTTTGCAATAGGCTTATCGGCATGCGGCAAATCAGATGATGAGATTACAACAGAGATAGAATCTACTGTTGAAGAGACAACTGAGGAAGCGACTACAGAAGAAGCGGTTGTAGAAGATGTACTTCCAGAAGGAATGTATCGAAGTGAATTGACCAATGAACCAATTGATGAAAGTTTAAAAGACCAGCGTCCGATTGCTGCTATGATTGATAATGAAATTACAGCACTTCCACATTTTGGAATGAATGAAGCAGATGTTGTCTATGAAATTATGAACAGTACTAAAAATGGTAGAATTACACGTTTTATGGCACTTGTTAAAGACTGGGAAAAGATTGAACCGCTTGGAAGTATCAGAAGTGTAAGACCGACCAACATTTTACTTGCAGCAGAATGGAATGCAGTTCTTTGCCATGATGGTGGCCCATTCTATATTGATGCATATCTTGCTAATGATTATGCAGACCATTTCTCAGGGATTTTTTCAAGAGTAGATAATGGAAAAGCCAGAGAGTATACAGAATATATCATGCCGGGTGATTTAGATAAGGCATTTGAAAACTCTAAAGTTTCAAAAGAATATAATGAATATTATCCGGGAGCACATTATCAGTTTGCAAGTGTAGCAGATCCGATTACATTTGAAGATAATGCAGATGCATTAGAGGCATCCAAGATAGAATTCCCATTCGACCACAATGGTTCTTATTTGGAATATGATGAAGAGACCGGATTATATAATTATTTTGAATATGGCGATCCACATTTAGATGGAGCAACAGATGAGCAGTTATGCTTTAAGAATGTATTAATCCAGTATTGTACCTTCCATCAGTATGATGAAAACGGATATCTGATTTTCAACTGTATTGATCAGGGTAAATCAGCATATTATGTAACAAACGGAAAAGCCATTCAGTGTACATGGACAAAGACCAGTGATACAGATGTAACCCGTTATTATGATAAAGATGGTAATGAGATTACAATTAACACAGGTAAAACTTATGTAGCATTTGTTCCGGATGATAATTGGAGCGAATTAGTAATTAAATAGGAAAAATGAATATTTTTAACCCCATTCCCATATATTTAGAACAAATAGGAATGGGGTTTTTTTATGGAAAATAATACAAATAGTGATTTTAACTTATACAAGGATATTCAGATTCGTACCGGAGGAGAAATATATATTGGTGTTGTAGGACCGGTAAGAACAGGAAAATCCACATTCATAAAACGATTTATGGATTTACTTGTACTGCCGTTTATGAAAGAAGATGCAGAGAAGACAAGAGCACGGGATGAATTACCACAAAGTGCCGGTGGAAAAACGATTACCACAACAGAACCTAAATTTATTCCTAAAACAGCTGCAGAAATAAAATTAAACGGAGAATTAAGTGTAAAAGTTCGGCTGGTTGACTGCGTTGGATATATGGTGGAAGGTGCAGCAGGTCATATGGAAGAAGATGCAGAAAGAATGGTGAAAACTCCGTGGTTTGAGCAGGAAATACCATTTACACAAGCAGCTGAGGTGGGAACGAAAAAGGTTATTAATGATCATTCGACAATCGGTATTGTAGTAACCACAGATGGTACAATTGGTGAATTAAAACGAGAAGCATATTTAAAAGCAGAAGAACGTGCCATAACAGAACTTAAGAAGTTAAATAAACCTTTTTTGGTATTAGTTAATTCAACAAAACCACATTCTAATGAAGCACAAAATATTTCAGCCCAAATAGCAGAAAAATATAAGGTTTCAGCAATGTGCATGAATTTAGAACAAATGAAAGAAAGCGATGTACATGAAATTATGGAACAGGTATTGTACGAATTTCCGATAAGTACAATCGAATTTTATATGCCAAGATGGGTTGATATTTTAGATAGAAGTCATCCGCTTAAACAGACACTGATTCAAAATGTTTTAGATTTAACGCAAAATGTATATAGTATAAAAGACATCATGAATGAACCAATCACCATGGAAAATGAATATTGCAGACGGTGTGTGATGGGTGCGACTAATTTATCGGATGGAAGTGTTTCTTTTTTACTTGATATGGATGATAAATATTACTATGAAATGTTAAGTGATATGATGGGGAATCCGATTCAGAATGAATATCAGCTTTTGTCTATACTGAAACAATATGCAGAAATGAGAAACGAATATACTAAAGTTTCACAGGCACTTGAAGAGGTAAAAGGCAAAGGATATGGTGTTGTGACTCCTCAAAGAGATGAAATCACATTAGAAAAACCGGAAGTTGTAAAACATGGAAATAAATACGGAGTTAAAATCATAGCACGAAGTCCATCTATTCATTTGATAAAAGCTGATGTAATTACAGAAATAGCCCCAATAGTTGGTAACCTTAAACAAGCAGAAGATTTAATGCAGTACATAGAAGACACTGAAGTAGATAATGCAGGAATCTGGGATACCAATATTTTTGGAAAGACTATCGAAGAATTGGTAAACGATGGTATGAGGGGAAAAATATCAATGATTGGAGAAGAGTGCCAGGAAAAATTGCAGGAGACAATGCAAAAAATTGTAAATGAAAGCAATGGAGGCATGATCTGTATAATAATTTAACAAAAGTAAGAGATTAATCGAAATTCATCAATAATTTGGATTAATCTCTTTAATTTTTTTCATTTTTTGCTTTATTATATGTTAAAGTTTTGTTATAATTTGACATGTGGTCACTAAATTTTATTTCTTGAAAGGAATATTATGAGCGAAATATATGAGAAATTAGAAAAATGTTTAAAAAGCGTAAGACAAAAGACAGATTTTGTTCCTAAAGTTGCAATTGTGCTTGGCTCCGGTCTTGGCAATTACGCAGACGATATAGAGGTAGTAAGCGAAATAGATTATCACGAAATAGAAGGATTTCCTGTATCAACCGTTCCTGGTCATGCAGGAAAATTTATTTTTGGATATGTAAATCAAGTACCTGTTGTATGTATGAAAGGACGTGTTCATTTTTATGAAGGTTATCCAATCAGCGATGTTGTTCTGCCAACAAGACTTATGAAGATGCTTGGTGCAGAGATTTTATTTTTAACCAATGCTTCCGGTGGAATCAATCCTTCTTTTCATGCAGGCAATTTTATGATGCTTACAGACCATGTGTCTGTATTTGCACCGAATCCATTAATTGGTGCTAATATTGATGAACTTGGAACAAGATTTCCTGATATGACACATGTATATGATAAGGCTTTACAGGATATCATTGAAAAAGCGGCTAAAGAAGAAAATATCAAACTTCAAAAAGGTATTTATGCACAGTTGACCGGTCCTTCTTTTGAATCTCCGGCAGAAATACAGATGCTTCACAAACTGGGTGTGGATGCTGTTGGTATGTCAACCGTAGTAGAATCCATTGTGGCAAATCATATGGGAATGAAAATATGCTGTATTTCCTGTGTCTGCAATTTGGCTGCCGGTATGACAGATAATCCATTGACACATGAAGAAGTACAGGCTGCAGCCAATGAAGCAGCACCTAAATTTAAAACATTAGTAACCAAATCAGTTACTGCATTCAAAGAGGTATTATAATGAACATTCGTTTTTATAACGCACGAATCCTGACTATGAAAGAAAATCAGGAACTTTTTAGTGGTGAAGTATGGGTAAAAGATAATAAAATTATATATGTTGGAGATGGTAGTGATGTAGATTCTGTATATAAAAAAACAGGATTACATGCCATAGCATGGGAACGACAGATTGACTGTGAAGGCAATGTATTAATGCCTGGATTTAAAAATGCACATGCACATTCAGCTATGACGGTATTTCGTTCTCTGGCAGATGATTTGAATTTACAGGACTGGTTAAATACTATGATTTTTCCGAGAGAAGCAAATATGACAGGAGAGGATTGTTATATCCTGACTAAGCTTGCTATTTTAGAATATTTGACAAGCGGAATTACTGCTATTGGAGATATGTATTTAACTCCGGAGACAATTGCGGATGCCTGTGCTGATATGGGAATGCGTTGTGCTTTAGTCAGTGGACTTAATAAATTTGGTCCGGCATTATCTGTAATGGAAGAGCGATACAATCAATTAAACGGAAAATATGATTTAGTAACATATAAAATGGGTGTTCACGCAGAATACACATGTTCTAAGGAGTTGCTGGAAGAAGTTTCCACTTTAATTCATAAATACAAAGCACCTTTATATGTTCATATGTCAGAGACCAAGACAGAAGTTGATGAATGTATTGAAAGATACGGAATGACACCACCTGCTTTATTTGAAAAACTTGGATTGTTTGATTTTGGTGGATCTATTTATCATGGAGTTCATATAACAGATGATGATATGGAAATCTTAAAAAGAAATCATATCGATGTTGTTACGAATCCGGCATCTAATGCCAAACTTGCAAGTGGTATTGCACCGATTCAGAAATATTTAGATGAAGGAATTTCAGTTTCTATAGGCACTGATGGTGCATCGAGTAATAACTGTCTTGATATGTTCCGTGAAATGTTTTTGGTAACTGCACTTGCTAAGATAAAAGAAAATGACCCCAAAGCAGTGGATGCCTTTGAAGTATTAAAGATGGCAACAGTTAATGGTGCTAAATCAATGGGATTTGATGAGGCAGATATTCTGGATGAAGGTAAGTTAGCAGATATTATTATGATTGATTTAAAGCAGCCTAATATGCAGCCACTTCATAATATTACCAAAAATATTGTCTACAGTGGAAGCAAGATGAATGTGAAGATGACCATGATTGATGGTAAGATTTTATATGAAAACGGACAGTTTGCCAAAGAAGTTGATGTTGCAGATATCTATGAAAAGTCCAATATTATCAAGGAACGTTTAAAGTAATTGTAAAAGCGAAGGCTTTTCAATAAATGAGGGCGGGTAAGAGAATCCCCCTAACAAACAATTCTCTATATTTTAACAGGAGGTAGTAGTATGTTAGAAAAATTATTTAAACTGAAGGAGAATGGTACCAGCGTTAAAGTCGAAATTATCGCAGGTCTCACAACCTTCATGACAATGGCTTACATCATTGCTCTGAATCCTAATTTATTAACCGGATTTGGTGCTAATGGTACACCAGAACTTTGGAATGCAATCTTCCTTTCAACCTGTATTGCTTCAGCAGTAGGTATGTTTGTAATGGCATTCCTTGCTAACAAGCCATTTGCAATGGCACCTGGTATGGGACTTAACAGCTTCTTTGCAATTGTTATTGCAAACATTGTAAGTCTTACCGGATTAAGTTATGTTGAATCTTTCCAGGCTGGTCTTTGCATTATCCTTATTGAAGGTATTATTTTCTTCATCTTATCCGTACTTAATATACGTGAAAAGATTGTAGAAGCTATTCCTTTGGGGGTTCGTCTTGGTATTGCACCGGCTATCGGTTTAATGCTTATGAACATTGGCCTTGGCTCAAATGTAGGTGTTTATTCAGAAACAGGTGGTCCTTTCTATGTTATGCGTGACTTCTTTGGTGCATTAACACCAGGTCTTGCAAAAACAAATATGGGATCAGGATACACAACAATGGTATTAACCGTTGTTACAATGTTCATTGGTCTTTTTGTAATCGTTGTTTTGGCAAAGAAAGGAATTAAAGCTGCCGTTATTCTTGGTATGTTAGTTGCAAGTATTATTTACTGGGCTGGCGAAGCTATCTTCCTTGGTGTTAATCCATTTGCTTCTCTTGCAACAGCTTCTTTTGTACCTGCATTTGGAGATATGGCATCTAACACATTATTTAAATTCAACTTCGCTGGATTCATTCAGATTGGTTGGTTTACTGCAATTACTCTTGTAATCACATTTTGTATTATTGATATGTTTGACACAATTGGAACATTAGTTGGTACAGCAAGCCGTGCTGGTATGCTTGATGATGAAGGTAAAATGCCTAAGATGAAAGAAGCTTTAGTAGCAGATGCAGTTGGTACTGTAGCTGGTGCTTGTACAGGTACTTCTACTGTAACAACTTTCATTGAATCAGCTTCCGGTGTTGAAGCAGGTGGACGTACTGGTTTAACAGCATTCACAACCGGTATTATTTTCCTCGCTTGTATGTTTATTGCACCAATCGCAGCAATTATTCCGGCCGCAGCAACATCAGCAGCACTTATTTATGTAGGTGTATTGATGGTAAGCGGACTTAAGAATATTGACTTTACCGATATTACACAGGTTCTTCCTGTTGCAATCATGTTAATTGCAATGCCAATTTCAGGTTCTATCGGACATGCTATTGGTTTAGGTTTAATTTCTTATACTGTAATCAAAGTATTCACAGGTAAAGCAAAAGATGTATCCGTATTAACATATGTTATTTCATTAATCTTTTTACTTAAGTTTTTCTTAGTTGTATAAGATAAAAAGACAAAAGTTATTTTGATACTATAAGATGACGGGGCAGAGACTGTCCCGTCATTTTTAAAAACAGTAAGGGGCAATTAAATGGAAATAGTTGGATTTATTATTATTGCAGTTGTTGTTGTACTTTTTATTTTTTTAAACGGAATGATAAATGAAAGAAAGATTAAAAAACAATACGAAGAAAAATTAACATCAAATTACGGAAAAGAAACAGACCGTGTTTATAAAGACGGAGAGTTTGAGCACATTAATGGTTTTAATAAACATCATAATGAAGAATTTACATTAGATGACATTACATGGAATGATCTGGATATGGATTCTCTTTTTAAACAGATGAATTATACAAAATCTTCTGCAGGAGAAGAATATCTTTACCATATATTAAAAACACCCGGTATTCATGAAAAAGATTATGCGGCATATGAAAGTCAGGTTTCTTATTTTATGACACATGAAGCAGAACGAAAAACATTGCAGCTTGCATTACACGAGATAGGAAGAACCGGAAAATACAGTATTTATGATTATTTAAATAACCTTGATACACTTGGTAATAGAAGTAATAAAAAAGATATTTTAATTGATTTATTATTTATTCCGGCTATTGCACTGATGTTTTATTCCATTGGTTATGGAATTGTCTTACTGTTTGCCCTGATTTTATATAATCTGGTCACCTATTTTAAGGAAAAGGGCGAGATTGATCCATATATTACCTGCTTTGCTTATGTATTTCGCGTAATCAGAGGCGCAGACAGAATTAATAGAAATCAGATTGCAGAAATCAAAGAACAGCAGAGTGAATTAGCATCACTAAAAAAGAGATTTGTTAAGTTTAAAAGATTTTCTTTTTTGATTATGTCTAAAAGCAGAATGACAGGAAATGTTACGGAAATTGGAATTGATTATATGAGAATGTTTTTTCATATCGATATTATCAAGTTTAATTCCATGCTGCGTGAAGTGAAAAAACATTGGAATGACATTGATGAAATGCTTAAGATAATGGGATATCTTGATGCGACCTTATCAATTGGAGAATATAGAACCTTTTTAGGTAAGTATTGCATTCCTGAGTTTGAAAAGAAAAAATATCAGGCAGATGCACTTTACCATCCATTATTAAAAGAACCGGTTAAAAATGATATTAAGGTGAAAAAAAGCATATTATTAACAGGCTCTAATGCTTCCGGTAAATCCACATTTTTAAAGACGATTGCGGTAAATGCTATTTTAGCACAGAGTATTCATACAGTTGCGGCAGATAGTTACAAGGCAGATTACTACAGAATATATACATCTTTGTCACTGAAAGATAATATTTTTGATGGTGACAGTTACTATATGGCGGAGATTAAATCCATAAAAAGAATGATGGATGCATCAAAAAATAGTGATGTTCCGGTTTTGGGATTTGTGGATGAAGTGCTAAGAGGAACGAATACGGTTGAACGAATTGCGGCTTCCAGTATTATTTTAAAATCAATGTCAAAGTCAAACGGATATATGTTTGCGGCTACGCATGATGTTGAATTAACAGAGATTTTAAAAAATGAATATGATAATTATCATTTTGATGAAGTCATACAGGATAAGGATATTTATTTCCCATATATTCTCAAGAAGGGAAAAGCACTTAGTAAAAATGCGATTTTATTGCTTGAATTGATGGGATATGATAACGAAATTGTAGCAAGTGCCAATCGCATGGCGGCGAATTTTGAAAAAACAAGTATTTGGGATATCGATAATTAATAGATGGGAGTTTTCTTATGAATGTAATATTATATACAGATGGTTCGGCAAGAGGTAACCCGGATGGTCCGGGTGGATATGGCTGTGTGCTTAATTATATTGATGGAAAAGGCGAACTTCATACCAAAGAATTAAGTGCCGGATATAAAAAAACAACTAATAATCGAATGGAAATGATGGCAGTAATTGCAGGCTTGGAAGCACTTACGAAAGCATGTCAGGTAGAAGTTATCTCTGATTCCAAGTATATAACAGATGCATTTAATCAGCACTGGCTTGAAAACTGGATTAAAAAAGGCTGGAAACGCGGTAAAAATGAAGAAGTTAAAAATATTGATTTATGGAAACGTCTTCTAAAAGCCATGAATCCGCATCAGGTTACATTTACCTGGGTGAAAGGTCATGCCGGTCATCCGGAAAATGAGCGTTGTGATTATCTTGCTACAAGTGCAGCGGATGGCGATAATCTTTTGGATGATACTATTTGGTCTGAATAAAAAATTCCGGAATCTAACATGATTCCGGAATTTCGTTATAATTATCGTTACGTGCAGCAATATCTTTACAAAAAAGTGCTTTAAAGACAGTACGTACAAGTGGTTGAATAAAGAATAACTGGGTAAAGAATGCAAATGGGAAATTAAAACATACCAGTTTTAAAAAGTTAGCAAGCAAAGTAAATATATTAAATCCTGCATAATAAGGATAATATAAGATTGCGGCTAAAAAGCTCATTGCAGGACACATAAGGCCTACAGTTGCACAAATGATGGCTGATTCAAAAATCATAGGATGATTTTTACTTGGATCAAATACGCGACAGGCAAGTTTGAAGGACAGTGGACTTCCAAATAAAACTTCCAGCGTATAAGCTAAGATAAATTCTACAATCACAACAGCCCAGATGGGAAGCATTCTTCCAAGCATGTAGACGCCACCCTGAGCATTAATTGCATGAATAACGCTATCGGCATTATTGATTGTCATTAAGACGGAGCCATTTACTACATAAAGACTGTAAAACACATAGGCATGAACGGTTACAATGACTGTCAGAAAGGCAAATACCATTCTTTGAAATTGATTTCTTGGCATAACATACACTCCTTTTTTGCACAAAAAAACACAAGTATATTTGGGGGTAAATTGAATAGGAGTTAACATTGTTCCGTAATCAGATTTACACGCCAAAGCGCTACTTGTGTCGTTATGCATACATTATTTATTTTTTTAACTGTTATAAAATACCATTTTAAAATGAAAAAGTCAAGAAATGGTTTTATTATCTTGACGCTGTTTTATGTGGCGTGCTATATTATTTATTAGTGATATAGAATTTGAATTTAAGAGGTGACAAGATGGCTAACTTAGTTGCATTTGTAAATATGTTTCTTTCTTATTTTTTAGTTTTTGTTATTTTTGCGGTTGTAGTAGTAGTTGCTGTTTTTGCAGGAATCAAACTTCGCAAGATTAAAAATAAAAAAGAAGAACTTGAAAAAGCATCAGAAGATACTGCAGAAGTTCAGGCATAAAATATGTGTGTAAGATAAGATGTTCAAATTGAACATCTTTTTTTGTATATGAATGATTCATATAGATGTGATAAAAGGAGAAAAATATGCCAAAGAGTGCCAATCAGAAATTAAAGTTATTGTATATTATCGATATTTTGGAACGCATGACGGATGAAAAGCATCCGATGAATACGGCTCAGTTAATTATTGAACTTGAAAAGTATGATATAAAAGCAGAGAGAAAGAGTATATATGATGATATTGAACAGTTAATACAATTTGGCTATGATATTATTCTGAATAAATCCAGAATAAATGGTGGTTATTACATGGCATCCAGAAAGTTTGAACTTCCGGAACTTAAGCTTTTGGTAGATTCAGTACAGGCATCGAGATTTATTACCCAGAAAAAATCAAGAGAGTTAATTGGAAAACTTGAAAAATTGTGTAGTGTATATGATGGTGCACAGTTAAAAAGACAGGTTTATGTTTTACATAGAGTAAAAACAGATAACGAAAGTATTTATTACAATGTAAATGATATTTATAATGCAATTCAGGAAAATAAACAGATTACGTTTAAATATCTGGAATGGAATATGGACAAGAAAAAAGTGGCCAGAAAAAATGAGATGCTTTATCAGATTAGTCCGTGGTCACTTACGTGGAATGAAGAAAATTATTATTTAATCGCATATGATGAACAACACGATATGATTAAACATTATCGCGTTGATAAAATGAAAGATATTGCTTTGATATCGGAAAAAAGACTGGGTAATCAAGCATTTGAAAATTTTGATGTTGCGGATTACTGCAATAAGACATTTGGAATGTATGGTGGCGAAGAAATGACGATATCTTTGCGTTTTTCTAATGAGTTAAGTGGTGTGGTAATTGATCGCTTTGGAACAGAAGTAACCTTTAGAAAAGAAGATACTGATTCCTTCTCCGTCAGAATTCAGGTAGCGGTAAGTAATCAGTTCTTTGGATGGCTTGCAGGAATTGGTAAAGATGTAAAAATATTATCACCGGTAAGTGTAAAAGAACAATATAGACAATATCTACAATCAATAATGGATTCCATGCAGCAATAATCGGACATAATGAATAGAGGAAAATAATATTAACAAAATATGGAATGTTTTTTTGGTTAAAATTATTTCGTCTGATAAGTTGACACAAAGATTCCATTCAACTATACTTTAAATACAATATCTAGTAATGAGGCTAGAATAATTCACAACATAATGTGTGGATGTTTCCCGCCTTTTTCTATGTTGTAATGAGGGAAAATGCTGTAAAAGCAAGCAAGGAGATAGTGAGAATGGATAATATTTTAGAAAACGGTAAAGAAGATATGATTAATTATGGTGAGAAATATCATACCAAAAACACAGTCGTTGTCATTAAAAAAGATGGCAGTAAAGAGGAATTTAATGTTCAAAAGGTTGTGAATGCCGTTGGCAAAAGTGCATATCGTGCGCTCACTAAATTTTCCGAGCAGGAAAAAGAGAAAATCTGTCAGTATGTTGTGGAGAAAGTAGAGGAATTAGAAGTTGATGAGATTCCGATTCCGATTATGCACAATATTGTTGAGAGTGCATTAGAACAGGTTAAACCGATTGTTGCAAAAAGTTATCGCGATTATCGTAATTATAAACAAGACTTCGTTAGAATGTTAGATGATGTCTATAAAAAAAGTCAGTCTATTATGTATGTTGGTGATAAAGAGAATGCTAATACAGACTCTGCACTTGTATCAACCAAACGTTCTTTGATTTTCAATCAGTTAAATAAAGAACTGTATCAAAAGTTTTTTATGACAACAGAAGAGATACAGGCTTGCCGTGATGGTTATATTTATGTTCATGATATGTCAGCAAGACGTGATACTATGAACTGTTGCTTATTTGACGTTGAAAATGTATTATCCGGTGGATTTGAAATGGGTAATATCTGGTACAATGAGCCTAAGACATTAGATGTTGCATTCGATGTAATCGGTGATATTGTACTTAGTGCTGCAAGCCAGCAGTATGGTGGATTTACAGTACCAAGTGTAGATAATATTTTAGCTCCTTATGCAGAGAAATCTTATAAAAGAAATTATGATAAATATATCAAATTAGGTATTGATAAAGAAACAGCCGAAGGCGAAGCTTATGCAGATGTTGTAAAAGAGATGGAGCAGGGATTCCAGGGCTGGGAATATAAATTCAATACAGTTGCATCAAGCCGTGGAGATTATCCATTTATAACGGTTACAGCAGGAACAGGAACAGCAAGATTTGCCAAACTTGCAACTATTTCCCTTTTAAATGTAAGAAGAAGAGGACAAGGTAAAAAGGATTGTAAAAAACCGGTTCTATTCCCTAAAATTGTATTTTTATATGATGAAAATTTACATGGACCGGGTAAAGAATTGGAAGATGTTTTTGAAGCAGGTGTGAAATGTTCTGCTAAGACGATGTATCCGGATTGGCTTAGTCTGACAGGAAAAGGCTACATAGCAAGCATGTACAAGCAATATGGCAAGATTATATCTCCAATGGGATGTCGTGCATTTTTATCACCATGGTATGAAAAAGGCGGTATGCATCCGGCAGATGATGACGATACACCTGTATTTGTTGGACGTTTTAATATTGGTGCCGTTTCCCTTCATTTACCGATGATTCTTGCAAAGGCAAGACATGAGAGCAAAGATTTTTATGAAGTACTTGATTATTATCTTAATCTGATTAGACAGCTTCATATTCGTACATATGCATATTTAGGTGAACTTAGAGCATCCACGAATCCTTTGGCGTACTGTGAAGGTGGCTTTTTAGGTGGTAATCTGAAGCTTACAGATAAGATTAAACCATTATTAAAAGCAGCAACCGCTTCTTTTGGAATTACGGCATTTAATGAATTGCAAATGCTCTATAATGGCAAATCTCTTGTTGAGGATGGACAATTTGCAATTGATACATTAGAGCATATTAATCAGAAAATCAATGAATTTAAAGAAGAAGATGGCAATCTTTATGCTATTTATGGTACACCGGCAGAAAATCTTTGTGGATTACAGGTTCAACAGTTTAGAAAGAAATACGGCATTATAGAAGGTGTATCAGATAGAGAATATGTTTCTAATAGTTTTCACTGCCATGTTTCTGAGAGTATTACACCAATTGAAAAACAGAATCTGGAATATCGTTTTTGGGAATTATCAAATGGTGGCAAAATTCAATATGTAAAATATCCAATTGATTATAATATGGATGCTATTAAAACATTAATCAGACGAGCAATGGAAATGGGATTTTATGAAGGAGTTAATCTTTCACTGGCTTACTGTGATGATTGTGGACATCAGGAACTTGAAATGGATGTATGCCCTAAGTGTGGCAGCCATAATTTAACGAAAATAGATCGAATGAATGGATATTTGTCATATTCCCGTGTTCATGGAGACACACGTCTTAATGATGCGAAGATGGCGGAAATTGCAGAAAGGAAATCTATGTAAATGAGATATCATAATATTACAAAAGACGACATGCTCAATGGAGATGGTCTTCGTGTGGTTTTATGGGTGGCAGGATGCTCTCATTGCTGCAAAGATTGTCAAAATCCACTTACATGGGATCCAGATGGCGGACTTTTATTTGATGAGAAAGCAAAAGAAGAATTATTTGAACAATTGGAAATGCCATATACTTCAGGAATTACATTTTCAGGAGGAGACCCCCTACATTCTGCAAATCGTTTGGATGTTCGTAATTTGATGGAAGAGATTAAGAAGAAATTTCCAAATAAAACAATTTGGTTATATACCGGATATAAGTGGGAAGAAATCTGGCATTACCCGATGATGAAATATATCGATGTGGTAGTTGATGGAGAGTTTGAAAGAGAGTTAAAGGATACGAAGTTATTGTGGAGAGGAAGTTCCAATCAAAGAGTGATTGATGTACAGGCTACCTTAAAAAAGACAGATCCTTTAGCACCGGTATTACACTGTGGTGATTATTAAAGAGAGTTGAAATGGAGTAGGTGATTTATGAAACGTATTGCACAATTTTACAAAGTAAGTTATGAAGAATTTTCACAAGGTATTTCCGGTGAAAAAACGGAACTTAAAGACCCTGAGATAAAGGAAATATATGAAAATATTAAACTTCCCAAAAGAGCGACGATGGGAAGTGCGGGATATGATTTTTTTGCCCCTTATTCTTTTTCATTAAAACCGGGAGAGACTATTAAAATTCCAACAGGAATACGCGTAAGAATGGAAGACAACTGGGTACTTCAACTGTATCCAAGAAGCGGTTTGGGATTCAAATTCCGTTTACAGTTAAATAATACGGTAGGTATTATTGACAGTGATTACTATTTTTCCGACAATGAAGGTCATATATTTGCAAAGCTGACCAATGATTCTAACGAAGGAAAAGAAGTAAAGGTGGAACAGGGAACTGGATTTATTCAAGGTATTTTCATGGAATATGGAATTACGATGGATGATGAAGTACAGGAAAGCCGTAATGGTGGCTTTGGAAGCACAACAGCTAAATAAAGAATAAAAGACTCCGATTTTGTGAATGCTCTATGCAAAAGCAAAAAAGGAGTTTTTTTATGGATAAAAGCTGCAGTTTCTCTTTAGAAGAGAATCAAAATTATTTAGAAGACAAAATGAATATTTCAAAGAATTACGACATATTGTATCATACCATTGAAATTAGCGGAAGAAAGGCAAGCTATTATTTTATTGATGGATTCTGCAAAGATGATATTATGCAGAAATTAACGCAGTATTTCATGGATATGACAAACGAAATACCACAAAACACAGATGAATTTCTAAAAAATGAATTGCCTTATACTGAGATAGGAAAAGAAAAAGAATGGGATAAAATCATCACTCAGATTTTAAGCGGAGTCGTTGCATTATTTATTGATGGTTATGATTCCTGCATAATGATTGATGCACGAACATATCCGGCAAGAGATGTTTCACAGCCTGATAAAGAAAAGACATTAAGGGGCTCTAAGGATAGCTTTGTAGAAACAATAGTGTTTAACACGGCTCTTGTAAGAAGGCGAATTCGAGATGTAAATCTTGTTATCGAAATGAAACAGGTAGGAAGTATATCGAAAACGGATGTTTCTGTTTGCTATATGAAAAATAAAGTCAATCAGGATCTTCTTAGAAAAATAGAGAAAAAAATTGATAATATAAAAGTGGAAGCGCTTACAGTTAATCAAGAGTCGTTAGCAGAATGTTTGTATAAACGAAAATGGTATAATCCATTTCCTAAATTTCGTTATACGGAAAGACCAGACGTTGCCTGTGCACAGTTGATGGAAGGAAATATTGTTGTTTTTACGGATTTATCGCCATTTGCAATGATTATACCAACGGCATTGCTTGATATTATGGAAGAGGCAGATGATTATTATTTTCCACCTATTACTGGAACTTATTTGAGATTTACAAGATTTTTAATTGCAGTATTAAGTTATTTTATTACACCGGTATATTTACTTTTTATGATGAATCCGGAATGGATACCTGCTTCTTTTGAATTTGTCAAAGTAAAAGAGACAATTAATGTACCACTTGTCTGGCAGTTTTTAATACTGGAACTGGCTATTGATGGTCTTAGACTTGCAGCTGTTAATACGCCCAATATGTTAAGTACACCGCTTAGTATTATGGCAGGACTTGTTTTGGGAGAATTTTCAGTTAAGAGTGGCTGGTTTAATGCAGAGGTAATGCTGTATATGGCATTTGTTGCAATTGCAAACTATACCCATACAAATTATGAGTTTGGATATGCAATTAAATTTATGAGAATTTTAACGTTACTGTTAACATATATACTTGGTGTGACTGGTTTTATCTTAGGATTACTATTTTTTGTATTTGCGTTAATATGCAACAGAACTCCAGCAGGGCGGGCTTATCTTT
>CAZAQH010000032.1:0-22751 GCA_964487395.1 uncultured Lachnospiraceae bacterium
TGGGTGTTGATATTAAGACATTATTATATCAGGTACCGGGTGGTATGTTATCCAACATGGTTAGCCAGTTAAAAGAACAGAATGCTGAAGACAAATACTATGATGTTTTAAATGAAATTCCAAATGTTCGTAAAGATCTTGGTGAGCCACCACTTGTAACACCTTCTTCACAGATTGTTGGTACACAGGCTGTATTTAACGTTCTTATGGGCGAAAGATATAAAATGGCTACAGACCAGACAAAAGATATGTTACGTGGAAAATATGGTCAGACTGTAAAACCTATGAATCCAGACGTAATCAATAAAGTTATTCCGGGCGAAGAAATTCGTACTGAAAGATCCGGTGCTTATGTAGAAAACGAAATGGATAAGTTAGAAGCAGAAATGAAGGAATGGAAACAGCAGGATGAAGACGTATTATCCTATGCATTATTCCCACAGGTTGCTGTTGATTATTTTAAATATCGTCAGGCACAGCAGGAAAAAGTTGATTTAACTCAGGCAGATACTAAAAACGGAGCATATCCGGTATAATCAGTTTTTTAAGAACCAAAGCATTTGCTTTGGTTCTTTTTTTGCGTAAAAATCGGGTGTTATTTTGAATAACTTGTGTTATACTAAAAAAGTAACATTTTGAGTGAACGAGCTTATAAAAGGAGTTTTTATGGCTAGAAAAGAAATGATAAAAAAAGATTATTTGATTGATACAGCCTTTATTATGGCAAAGCAAGAAGGAATGGAAAATGTAACAGCCAGAAAATTAGCAGCAAAGGCAGGATGTTCTACACAGCCTATTTTCAGGCTTTATGAAAACATGGAAGATTTATGGCAGGAGATATATTCAAAGGCGGTTTCTTTTTTTGCTTTTTTTTATGAACGTTGTTCTAAATTGCAGGATGAACCATTTGTAAACCTTGGACTTGCTTATATTCAATTTGCCAAAGAAGAAAAAGAACTTTTCAAAATTCTATTTTTAGCAGAAAACCGATATGGAAGAAGCATGTATGAAATATTAAATGGTGAAAAAGGAATTGTAGCTGCAGAAATCACAAAGGCAAAGCAAAACGGATGCAAAGACCCAGGTGACCTTTTTACAAAAATGTGGATTTTCATACATGGAGCAGCCTGCATGACTATTACAGGTGATTATGATTTAGACGAGAGAGAAACAACAAATCTTCTCATCACAACATATAAATCTTTTTTGAACTAAAATGGGGGATTTGAAATTGGAAAACAAAAGTGATGTAATACGTGTTATAGATGAAAAATACGATAAGATGAGCAAAGGGCATAAAGCCATTGCCAGATATATTAAAGAACATTATGATCAGGCTGTATTTATGACAGCTGCAAAAATTGGAACAGAATTATCAATCAGTGAATCTACAGTAGTCCGTTTTGCATCAGCATTAGGATATGATGGTTATCCGGAATTTCAAAAACAACTTGCGGACTGGGTGAAAAATAAATTAAATGTAGTTCAAAAAGTGGGTGCCAAATATGGTCATAGCACACAGTCTGAGATTTTAAATTCCGTATTAAATGGCGATGTGGAAAAGATTAATGATACACTTCATAATTTGGACTCTGTAGCTTTTGAAGCTGCCGTTAATACCATTTTACAGGCAAAAACAGTATATATTGTAGGTATTAGAAGCTGTGAACCATTGGCAGAGTTTTTAACATTTTATTTAAATATGATAAGAGGTAATGTAGTATTACTGAAAACGACCAGTGTAAGTGAAATGTTTGAGCAGATGATTAGAATTGATGAGAAGGATATTGTAATCGGAATCAGTTTTCCTCGTTATTCCATGAGAACATTAAAAGCGATGGAATTTGCAAATGACCGCAATGCAAAGGTGATATCCATTACGGATACGGTACATTCGCCTATGTGTCTGTATTCATCCTGCAATCTTTTTGCAAGGAGTGATATGGTTTCAATTGTCGATTCATTAGTTGCTCCATTAAGTGTAATAAATGCACTTGTTGTTGCAATGTGCTTAAAAGTACCGGAGCAGGTTAAGAGTAATCTTGAGACACTTGAACAGACATGGAATAATTATCAGGTTTATTTAAATGATGAAATCAATTTTATAGATGAAGAACCTATGCTCAACTATCCCTTGATTAAAGGTGAAGAGGAAGAAGAATAACATGAAAACGTGTTTTGTTATAGGAGGCGGTGCTGCAGGCATGATGGCAGCAATTGAAGCTTCCACACATGGATATCAAGTTGAATTATTTGAAAAAAATGATAAACTTGGCAAAAAGATATTTATAACCGGAAAAGGAAGATGCAATGTTACCAATGATTGTGATCCGGAAGATTTTTTTGATAATATAATTTCAAATTCTAAATTTATGTATAGTTCATACTATTCTTTTGACAATACCGCGGTGATGGAATTATTTAATTCATCAGGCTGTAAGTTGAAAATAGAAAGAGGGAACAGAGTATTTCCGATATCGGATCATTCCTCTGATATAATCAAAACATTACAGGTGTTATTAAAAAAGAACCAGGTTTTAGTACATTTAAATACAGAGATAACCTCATTATTGTGTGAAGGTGATTCGGCGACAAAGCACATTATTGGAATACAGACTAAAAGCGGAGAGAAGAAATATGCAGACACCGTTATTCTTGCAACGGGAGGATTATCGTATCCGGCGACAGGTTCAACTGGTGATGGACATAAAATGGCAGAAAAAATAGGACACTCAATTAAAAACTGTCGTCCGGCTTTAGTTCCATTTAACATTAAAGAAGACTGGTGCAAAAAATTACAAGGGTTATCTTTAAAAAATGTAAGTGTTTCGATAATGGATGATAAAAAAGAAATATATTCAGGCTTTGGAGAAATGTTATTCACACATTTTGGTGTAAGTGGCCCGTTGATATTGAGTGCAAGTAGCTATTATGCTAAGAAAAACTATGGAAAAGAAGTAAAATTAAATCTGGATTTAAAACCTGCATTAACAATAGAACAGCTTGATAAGCGAATTTTACGTGATTTTGAGAAAAATAATAACAAACAATTTAAAAATTCACTAGACGAATTGTTGCCATCAAAATTAATTCCGGTAATTATTTCATTATCTGAAATTCTACCGGACAAACAAGTACATGAAATTACAAAAGAAGAAAGATGGAATCTGATTCACAATATAAAGCAGCTTTGTATGACAATTACCGGAGTAAGAGGGTATGAAGAGGCAATTATTACACAAGGTGGAGTGGATGTAAAGGAAGTCAATCCATCCACAATGGAATCCAAAAAAATAAAAAATCTGTATTTTGCAGGAGAAATTTTAGATGTTGACGCAATGACGGGTGGTTTTAATTTACAAATTGCATGGTCAACCGGTTATCTTGCAGGAAGCAGTGTAGGAGAAAGAGAGGATTTAGTATGAGTTTTAATGTCGCAATAGATGGACCGGCTGGTGCCGGAAAAAGTACAATTGCAAGAAAAATTGCAAAAGAACTTTCTTATATATATGTAGATACCGGAGCTATGTATCGGGCGATGGCATTATTTTTTATTCAAAATAAAGTTCAGGCAGATGATATGCAGCGTATAAACGAGCTATGTCAGCAGGCAGATATTACAATAAAATATCAGGATGGCGAACAGGTTGTTATCTTAAATGGTGAGAATGTTAATGCTTACATTCGAACAGAAGAAGTGGGCAATATGGCATCGGCAACTTCTGTTAATGGAATGGTCAGAAAAAAATTAGTGGAATTACAGCAGAAACTTGCAAAAAGCAATGATGTAGTTATGGATGGAAGGGACATCGGGACTTGTGTTCTTCCAAATGCAGAAGTAAAGATTTATTTAACGGCAAGCAGCAAGGTAAGAGCAAACAGAAGATATTTGGAACTTAAGACAAAAAATTTAGAAGCGAATTTAGATAAAATAGAAAAAGACATTATCGAGCGTGATCATAGAGATATGACCAGAGAAATTTCTCCGTTGAAACAAGCTGGCGATGCAGTTTTGGTAGATAGTTCTAATATGGATATAGAACAGGTTGTTGACTATATTCTTACAATAATCAGAACGAAAAAGGATAATATTTAAGTATGAATGTTGAATTAGCAAGAAGTGCGGGCTTTTGCTTTGGAGTAAAGGAAGCCATGAAAAAAGTATATAATCAAATAGAAACAAACGATGGCAAAAAGATATATACGTATGGTCCGATTATTCATAATGAAGAAGTAGTCAAGGAATTGGAAAAACGGGGAGTAACGGTTATTGCACCCGAAGATAATCTTGATAATATTGAAAAGGGAATTGTAGTTATTCGTTCACATGGTGTGCCAAAAAAAGTAAGTGATGACCTTGAAAATGCTGGATTTATTCTTGTGGATGCAACGTGTCCTTTTGTAAAGAGGATTCATAACATTGTAGAAAAAGAAAGCGAATCAGGTAAAAAGATTGTTATTATCGGCAATGATAAACATCCCGAGGTAGAAGGAATAAAGGGGTGGTGTAAGAGCAAACCTATCGTTATTGAATCGGAAAAAGAAGCGTTAGAATACAATGCAGAAGAAACTGAAAAAATCTGTATTGTGTCGCAAACGACATTTAACTACAATAAATTTAAAGATATAGTTGAAATTTTTCAGAAAAAAGGTTATGATATTAATGTTGTGAATACTATCTGTAATGCTACGGAAGAGAGACAAACCGAGGCAAAAGCAATTGCTGCTAAGGTAGATGCAATGATAGTAATTGGCGGAACTCACAGTTCAAATACAAGAAAATTATTTGAAATTTGTAAAAATGAATGTGAGAATACGCATTTTATACAGACACTAGATGACTTGAATTTAGAACTACCTAAATCTGTCCGACTGGTGGGTATTACTGCCGGGGCATCGACCCCAAATAATATTATTGAGGAGGTTCAAAATTATGTCAGAATTAACTTTTGAACAAATGTTAGAAGAATCATTCAAAACAATCCATTCGGGAGAGGTAGTTGAAGGTACAGTTATTGATGTTAAACCAGAAGAAATTATACTCAACATTGGTTATAAATCAGATGGTATTTTATCAAGAAATGAATATACTAATGAATCTAATGTAGATTTGACTACAGTTGCCAAAGTTGGTGACAAAATGGAAGTAAAAGTATTAAAGGTAAACGATGGTGAAGGACAGGTCCTTTTAACCTACAAACGTCTTGCGGCTGAAAAAGGCAACAAGAAAATCGAAGATGCTTTTAATAATAAGGAAGTATTAACATCTAAAGTTACACAGGTTTTAGATGGTGGTATTTGTGTAGTAGTTGATGAAGTAAGAATCTTCATCCCTGCAAGCCTTGTTTCTGATTCTTATGAAAAGGATTTATCTAAATACGCAGGACAGGAGATTAGTTTTGTTGTTACAGAGTATAATCCTAAGAGAAGAAGATATATTGGTAATAGAAGAATGTTATTAACAGCAGAAAAAGCTGAAATGCAGAAAGAACTTTATGCAAAAATCAAAATTGGTGACGTTGTTGAAGGAACTGTAAAAAATGTTACAGATTTTGGTGCATTTATTGATTTGGGTGGTGCAGACGGACTTCTTCATATTTCTGAAATGTCATGGGGAAGAGTTGAGAATCCTAAAAAAGTATTCAAGGTTGGAGATGCAGTTAAAGTTTTAATTAAAGATATTTCCGGAACAAAGATTGCACTTTCTATGAAATTTGAAAATGAAAATCCATGGAAAGATTCTGATGTTAAATATGCAGTTGGCAATATTGTTACAGGTAGAGTTGCCAGAATGACAGATTTTGGAGCATTTGTTGAATTAGAAAATGGTGTTGATGCATTACTTCATGTTTCACAGATTTCCAAAGATCATATTGATAAGCCATCTGATTCTTTAAAAGTTGGAGATGAAGTTACAGCTAAAATTGTTGACTATAATCCAGACGATAAAAAAATCAGTTTAAGTATTAAAGCAATGTTAGAGCCTGAAACAACAGAAGAAGCAGTTGCAGAAGATGCAGATGTTGTTTCTGTAGATATTGATAAAGTTATTGCTGAAAACGAGGCAGAATAAGGAATAGGATATATTTCATGATGAATGATTATGAGTATTTTATTGGTGAAGTTTTTAAACTGACACAAATTGATTTGAATGCTTATAAACAGAATCAGATGAAAAGACGAATTGATGCTCTGATTGCAAAACATAAGATTGAGGATTATGCGACATATATTGAGACCATAAAACATGATCATGTTTTGTTTGATGAGTTTGTAGATTATATTACAATTAATGTGTCTGAGTTTTATCGTAATCCGGAGCAGTGGGAATTCCTTTCAAAAGAAGTAATTCCGCGTCTTATAAAAGAGCATGGCGACAACCTAAAAATATGGAGTGCTGCCTGTTCAACAGGAGATGAACCGTATTCACTTGTTATGGCGTTGTCAGAGTTTTTACCACTTAACAAAATCAAAATTTTTGCAACTGATATTAATGATCAGGTTATCGAAAAAGCAAAAATTGGTCTTTACAGTGAAAAAAGCATTACATCTGTACCGGAAAAGATGAAAGCACAGTTTTTTACCAAGAATGGGAATTTCTATCAGATTTCAGATAAAGTAAAAAATTGTGTCACCTTTAAGGAACATAATTTATTAAAGGATTTATATCCAAAAGACTTTCATTTGATTGTGTGCCGCAATGTATTGATATATTTTACAGAAGAAGCAAAAGATGATATTTTTGTGAAATTCTATCGTTCATTGGCTGAGCAGGGTGTTTTGTTTATTGGAAGTACAGAACAAATAATTAGATATAAAGAGATAGGATTCCATAGATTAGAATCTTTCTTTTACCAAAAATAACTCCGAAGAAATTCGGAGTTTTTTTGTGTATTAATGAACTTTTACCATCATGGAAAGAATATGGGAAGCATATTGTGAAAAAGCCTCTCTATTAGTTTTCAATTCGTCAGTTAATTCAAAGAAAAGATTTTTTGATTTGTATTCGCGTTTGAAAAATGGTTCAAACAGATAATCCCATTGGGGAAGATAATTTGATACTTTTCGAGTATAACAGGTGGCTTGTGAGGCCTGTTCACGAAAAGAACGATCCACATACGAAGCAACAGATTTATGGACTGCAATATCTTCCTGTGGCAGATAGTAGTAGTCGCGATAATTTTCGTAAAAATATTTCAGTTCTTCCTGATACACAGGAATTTTCAGAATGCCAGTGTTGCCTTTTGCTGAAAAATAACAGTCGTTAGCCTGAAAAGAGATAGGACAAGGAATAGTAACAGACAAAGACAGAGAAAGAAGTAATTCTTTCTTTTTTATATCATTCACATCCGTATAAGAACTGCATTGCACTTTATTTACAGTTATATTTTCGTGGAATAAATCAGAATATGTCAAAATTGGGAGCAGGGATAACATTCCCTCAATATCATCGTGGTTATGAAGCAGCAGCATGGATAATGCTTTTTCATCAAAAGATTGACAATATGCTTTGTATACAGGAATTAATTCACCACCATTGCAGTCATCTTCTCTGTCAATTCCTAAAAAACATTCCAATGTTTTTTGCTTACAGTTAGATAATTTCAAAAAGAATCGGTATGGAAAGATCCTTTTATAAATATCAACACCATTAAGGGTATCTAAGGAGCAGGAAATGCCCAAAGCAGTACATCTTTTTGCAATAAATGGAAGATCAAATTGATTACCGTTAAAATGTATCAGGGTATTAAATTTAGTGGTAAAATCAAGAAATGATTTTAATATCTGAGATTCTTCACTGGGCGATTCAGCAAACCATTGCTCACATATCCAGTGATTATCATCATAATATCCACATCCTATGAGATATATAATAGAAGACATGGGGGATAATCCGGTTGTTTCAATATCGATAAAAAGACATTTATCTTTTTTATCTATTTTTTCGATTGGGTATTGAATATTTATATTAGACAAAATGTATTTGCAGTTTTTCATGATAACTCCTTAAAAATAAAATTGACATGGTTATCTTATCATATTTGGTAAAAAATCAGTAGTATTTTGCGGTAAAAAATAGTATATTTAATAAGTACATTGTAAAAACAAAGTGCGATTTCTTGAATACAGAAAGAGGGATTAACAATGGCAAAATTGACGTTTACGGGAGGAATACATCCATATGACGGAAAAGACTTATCAAAAGACAAGTCGATTAAGGATGTGTTGCCAAAGGGTGAACTGGTATATCCGTTGTCACAGCATATTGGTGCACCGGCAGTTCCCATTGTAAAAAAAGGTGATCATGTATTAAGAGGACAGAAAATAGCAGAGGCTGGAGGATTTGTTTCAGCACCGGTTTATGCGACTGTTTCCGGTACAGTAAAGAAAATTGATTTGCATCGTATTGTTACAGGTGATAATGTGATGAGCATTATTATTGATAACGATGATAAATACGAAGAGGTTTCTTATGAACCGGTTGAAGATTTGGATACATTGTCAAAGGAAGAAATTATCAATCGAATTAAAGAAGCCGGAATTGTAGGAATGGGTGGTGCCGGTTTCCCGACACATGTAAAATTATCACCTAAGGAACCGGATAAGATTGAATACGTAATTGCAAACTGTGCAGAATGTGAACCGTATCTTACCTCTGATTATAGAAGAATGATAGAGGAACCACATAAGCTGATAGAAGGGCTTAAGATTTCTCTTAGGTTATTTGATAAGGCAAAAGGAATTCTTGCGGTAGAAGATAATAAGCACGATTGTATTGAAATATTAAAAGCATTGACGAAGGATGAACCAAGAATTCTGGTTAAAACCTTAAAAACAAAATATCCACAGGGATCGGAGAGACAATTAATATATGCTACTACCAAAAGAGCAATTAATTCTTCCATGCTTCCTTCGGATGTTAATTGTATTGTTAATAATGTTGACACGATTGTAGCTATTTATAATGCTGTAAAAGAAGGAAAACCATTAATGGAACGTATTGTTACCGTTACAGGAGACGCAATACGTCATCCACAGAATTTCCGTGTACATATAGGTATGAGTTATGAGGAGTTAGTAAAGGAAGCAGGAGGATTTAAAAAACAGCCTGAAAAGATTGTATCAGGTGGACCAATGATGGGATTTGGTATGTTTGATTTAAATGTTCCTACTACGAAAACTGCATCAGCATTATTGTGTTTGACGAAAGATGAAGTGTCCAGAATGCAGCCGAGCGCATGTATCAATTGTGGTTTGTGCGTTAGTGTATGTCCGGGCAGGGTAGTGCCGAAGGTACTTGCTGATTATGCTGAAAATGGTAAAGAGGAAGAGTTTATAAAACATGATGGTATGGAATGTTGTGAATGTGGATGCTGTAGTTATGTATGTCCGGCAAAGCGCACATTAACACAATCGATAAAATCAATGCGAAAGATTGTTCTTTCAAAAAAGAAAAAATAAAGGAGTTTGAGCAATGAGTGACTTGATGAAAGTTTCATCTAATCCACATATCAGATCGAAAGTCAGTACCAGTAAGATTATGCTTGCAGTTGTAATTGCCTTACTTCCTACGACTATATTCGGTGTAATGAATTTTGGATTATGTGCATTAAATTTAATTATTATTACGGTAGCAAGTACCGTTTTAACGGAATTAATTTACGAACTATGTATGAAAAAGAAAGTAACAATCAGTGATTTTTCTGCTGTTGTTACAGGTTTGTTGTTAGCATTAAACCTTCCACCCAAAGCCCCCTGGTGGGTTGGAGTTGTTGGAGGTGTTTTTGCTATTTTGGTTGTAAAAATGCTATTTGGCGGATTGGGACAGAATTTCATGAATCCTGCCCTGGCAGCCAGATGTTTTCTGCTAATTTCATTTCCGGCAATCATGACGAATTTTGATTGTGATGTATATACAGGAGCAACACCTCTTGCAAGCCTTAAAATGGGAGAGAGTGTTAATGTATATGATATGGTTATTGGTAAGACGGCAGGTACAATCGGTGAAACATCAATGGTTGCGATTGTAATTGGTGCATGTTTCCTGTTGCTGCTTGGAATTATTGATTTGAAAATACCGGGAACTTATATTGTTTCCTTTGTTATTTTCATTTCCATTTTTGGTGGTCATGGATTTAGCACATCTTATGTTTCAGCTCAATTAGCCGGTGGCGGTTTGATGCTTGGCGCATTTTTTATGGCAACGGATTATGTGACGAGACCAATCACAAAAATAGGCCAGATCCTTTACGGTATTTTACTTGGAGTTTTAACCGGTATCTTCCGTATATTTGGGGCAGGCGCAGAAGGCGTTTCTTATGCAATTATTCTTGGTAATTTATTGGTTCCTTTGATTGAAAAAATAACGTTTCCAAGACCATTCGGTAAAGGAGGCGAGCGCTTATGAAAACTATGATTAAAAATGCTGCCATCCTTTTTGCAATCACTTTAATTGCCGGTTTTGTATTGGGATTTGTTTATCAGAATACAAAAGGATTAATTGCTGAAAGGGAAGCCTTGGACAAAAAGAATGCCTGCATGGAGGTGTTTAAGGAAGCAAAAGATTTTAAGGCAGTTCCAGACTTTTTCACACAGGATATACGAGATGATTTTAATCAAAACGGATATGAAAATGAAACAATTGATGAATTAGTAGAAGCAGTTGATGAAAAGGGCAATACACTGGGTTATGTTTTCACAATTACAACTTCACAGGGGTATGCAGGTGATATTCAATTTACACTTGGTATTAAAAATGACGGTACGGTGAATGGAATATCTCTACTGGCAATCAATGAAACAGCAGGACTTGGAATGCAGGCAGAAGATGTATTGAAGCCACAGTTTGCAAATAAAAACGTTGAGTTGTTTGAATATACAAAAAATGGTTCAACGACAGATAATCAGATTGATGCAATTAGTGGTGCTACCATAACGACTAATGCAATTACATCAGGAGTGAATTCGGGACTGTATTATTTCCGGACTGTTTTGGGAGGAGGTAATGCAGATGAATAAGGCTTGTGAACGTTTATATAACGGTATTATAAAAGAAAATCCAACGCTTGTTTTAATGCTTGGGATGTGTCCGACACTTGCTGTAACGACATCGGCAATTAACGGACTTGGTATGGGTCTCACTACCATGGTAGTGCTTGCCTTAAGCAATGTTATTATTTCACTTTTAAGAAAGATAATACCTGATAAAATCAGAATTCCTGCATTTATCGTAATTATTGCTTCGTTTGTTACCATATTGCAGTTGCTTTTACAGGCATATTTGCCGGATTTGTATACATCACTTGGAATATACATTCCGCTTATTGTAGTTAACTGTATTATCCTTGGCAGAGCAGAAGCATATGCTTATAAGAATCCGGTACTTCCATCTTTGTTTGATGGACTTGGTATGGGCTTGGGCTTTTCTATTGCACTTACCTGTATTGGTCTGATCAGAGAATTTCTTGGTGGTGGTACATTATTTGGAACGGATATTGATACTTGTATTCGCATGTTCTTCCAGTTATTTGGTGGAGCAGAAAAACTGGGTATTACATTGAAGCCATGTGGCTTTGTTCCAATCAGTATTTTCAAAATGGCACCGGGAGCATTTTTTGTACTTGCTGTATTAACAGCAATTCAAAATAAGGCAAAGATACGTGGTGCTAAAAAAGGCAAAGATGTCTCTAAAATTCAATCCGGATGTGGTAATGATTGCTTGAATTGTTCACAGGATGGATGTGAAAAACGATTTTTTGATACAACAATAGATGATGAAAATGAAGAAAAAAAGGAGGAAAATGAATAATGTCAGATGTAAAAGATTTACTCATTATTTTAATTAGCTCCTCTTTGGTAAGCAATGTAGTATTAAGCCAGTTTTTGGGGCTTTGTCCTTTCTTAGGTGTTTCAAAAAAGATTGAAACAGCTGCTGGAATGGGAACTGCTGTTATTTTTGTTATTACACTTTCAAGTGTAGTAACTGGATGTATCTACAAATTCCTGTTAGTTCCTTATGATTTGGCATATTTGCAAACGATAGTATTTATTCTGGTTATTGCGGCACTTGTACAGTTTGTTGAGATGTTTTTAAAACGTTATATGGATGGTTTATATAAGGCACTTGGTGTATACCTTCCGCTTATTACTACTAACTGCGCAGTACTTGGTGTGGCATTAACAAATGTTCAGAAGGAATATGGTATTTTACAGGGTACAGTAAATGGATTTGCAACAGCTGTCGGTTTTACGATTTCTATTGTAATATTGGCAGGATTGCGTGAAAAAATGGAATTAAATGATGTTCCAGAAGCTTTCAAGGGAATGCCGATTGTTTTGATAACTGCAGGATTAATGGCAATTGCATTTTGCGGATTCTCAGGATTATTATAGAAGGGCGGTATATTTATGATAACAGGAGTATTGATGGCAACGGCTGTTATTGGTTGTGTAGGATTGTTTATAGGATTATTTCTTGGAGTGGCAGCAATAAAATTTAAAGTGACAGTAAATCCCAAGGAAGAAGAAGTGTTAAATGTACTCCCGGGTAACAATTGCGGAGGATGCGGATTTGCAGGATGTTCTGCACTTGCACATGCAATAGCAGAGAAGGAAGCACCTGTAAATGCCTGCCCTGTTGGTGGCGAGCCTGTTGGAAAACAGATTGCGGAAATTATGGGTGTGGAAGAAGAACAAAGCGAGCGAAAAGTTGCATTTGTTAAATGTCAGGGCGACTGTGACAAGACACATTTAGATTATGAATATACAGGGATAGAAGATTGTGGTATGTTATCATTTGTGCCAAATGGAGGTCCTAAATCCTGTAATCATGGATGCCTTGGCTATGGTAATTGTGTAAAGGCGTGTATGTTTGATGCGATACATATTGAGAATGGAATTGCTGTAGTGGATATGGATGCATGTAAAGCATGTGGTAAATGTGTAGAGGCTTGTCCTAAGCATTTAATAGAACTTGTACCATATGAGGCTAAATACTTAGTCGCATGCAGTTCAAAGGACAAAGGACCTGTTACGATGAAAGCCTGTGATGCGGGATGTATCAGCTGTCAGTTATGTAAGAAAAATTGTCCGGCCGATGCAATTGTGATAGAGGATTTCCATGCTAAAATTGATTATGAAAAGTGTATGGAATGTGGAACTTGCGTAGATAAATGTCCTAAAAATGCAATCATTACAAGAAACGAAGATACAAAGAGCGAAGAGTAATTGAAACACAAGAGGTATAAAAATGAGACAGACAGACGATTTTGAAGATAAAAGCGGCGGAATGCCTATTATGTATATGGCTCTTGGAGTTTCCTTTTTTGTACTTTTGATTATGGGTATTGTTATTGCTGCAAATAAGCAGGAACGTGGTAACAGGGCAGCATTTATGGAATCCACATCTGAAGAAAAAAGTCATGATGATATGGAAGAAGAATCGTATGCAGTGACATACGGAAAGATTACAGCTGATGATTTAGATATTTGGGATATGTATCCGGAGACAGAAGAGACTGAGGAAGAAGAGACCAAAAAGAAGGAAGAAGAGGAAACAACTGAATCCACAGAAGAAAGTATGGATGATGGAAAACACGTTAAAATCACATATAGTGATGGCTCAAGCGAATGGGTGACTATTAATCCTTACCAGGAAAAAAATACATATGATTTTACCAATCTGGTTTCAAATGATGGAAAATTAAAATATTATTCTGACGGAAAGAAAATTTCCTTTTTGGGTGTAGATGTTTCGAGATATCAAAAAGATATCGATTTTGCGACATTAAAAGACAGCGGAGTTGAATATGTTATGATTCGTCTTGGAGCAAGAGGATATAAGACAGGTGCCTTGCAGCTTGATGAGTATTTCATTAATAATATTGATAAGGCAACAGAGGCAGGACTTGATATCGGTATATACTTCTATTCACAGGCTATGTCTGCACAAGAAGCAGTTGAGGAAGCCAATCTTGTTATTGATAATTTAAAAGAACGAAAAATAACATATCCGATTGCTTTTGATATGGAATTTGTGGAGAATGATCAGGCAAGAGTAGAAACATTGACTAGAGATGAACGGACAGCAATTACGCAGGCTTTTCTAAAACGAATAGAAGAAGCGGGGTATATTCCTATGATTTATGGTAATAAGGAATGGCTGATTAAGAGAATTGATCTCTCAAAATTAACTAATTATTGTGTCTGGCTATCAGAGGAAGCAGATATACCGGATTATCCATATCAATATGAAATGTGGCAATATACTAAGCAGGGAACGATAGATGGAATTGAAGGATTTGCTGATTTAAATATTAGTTTTGTAGATTATTCAGCGCGGTAATTTCTTATTTTTTCGGGTATTTTAATTTCAGAGTAAATTTCAGCATACACAGAAGGAGAGATTCCTTCTGTGTAATTTTGTTTAAACTGTTTTTTAATACCGTTTTTTAACACAACATCAATTGCTTTATTATAGGCAATGGCTGCATGAATAGAATCTTCATAGTATCCAATGATAAAATCACCATTTAAGTGGATACGAGCCTGGAAACTTGGCTTTTTTTTATGCTTTATGAGGCGCACACCATTATAGGTGTTAACAATATGAATATTTTCATAACGAAAATCCAAAGGATCGTTATTAATAAAAACGTAGTCTTTTCCAAGAATTCCGTAATTTTTTATTCCATAGCGACCAAGAATCGTTATTTGCATACCATAATCCGATACAAATAAATGACCACCGCGCTGCATAATTTTATGCGATGAATAATAAAATAAGTCATCAATTGAAAATTTCAATTCCTGATGCAGGGAAAGATAATATGAAAAATATTTTTTGCGGATATATATTGGAGTTGGGAAATAAAGATTATTATCGCGAAAGTTAATCAGAACTACCCATTTTTCGAAGGACAGGAAATGGGAAGTTGAATAATTAAATATAGATATATGGTTATCAGAAGTAATATTGACAGCCTCTAAATATGCCTTATGAGCAGCAAGAGGAGAACTAAAACTACCAAGAGAAATATGTTTATTATGAAATGTAAAAGATGAACGGTAATATGGCGTACCGTCTTTTTTTTGTGCACAAAAAACGCCGGCGTATTTTATCTCTTCTGAATTCATGTTTTTTCCTCAAATTATAAGTTTTCTTGTTTAAGTATATCAAAATAAGGAGGGGAAAACAAATTTTAGAAATATTTTTAACAGTAACTGTATAAAATATTAAAGAAATATTACAAAAGTGAAACGATTTCATTTCACTTTACTAAAAGGAAAAGAGGTAATTATGTATAAAAAAGGAGCGGTTTTTCTAATATTATGTAATATGATTGTTTTAGCTGTCTGTTTTAATTTAAAGAGTATATCTGTTAATCGTCTTGCCAGCAGTAATTTATTTGAAAGACAAGCATATCAGAGTACGGTAATGGTAGAGGATGAGAAGGTTAAGAAAATACATTTTCTCGGTCGTATGACAAATGAAATATCCAACCAGAGAGTGCTGAAGGTTAATGTGATTGAAAAGAAACTTGTAGTTAATGTCAGTGAGGAGGACTATAATAATCTTCTTAAAATTGTAGAGGCGGAAGCTGGAGGAGAGGATGAAACAGGTAAATTGCTTGTTGCCAATGTTATTATTAACCGCGTTAAGGATGAAGCATTTCCGGATACGGTAACAGAGGTAATATATCAGAGGGAAGAGGGTGTTACACAGTTTTCACCCACAAAGGATGGCAGAATGGAAAAAGTTACGGTTAGCGATGAAACAATTGATGTAGTGAAACGAGCCTTATTGGGCGAGGATGTATCCCAAGGAGCATTGTATTTTGTGTCACGCAAAGCAGCCCAGCCGGAAAAAATGAAATGGTTTGATATTCATTTGACAAAATTATTTGCACATGGTGGACATGAATTTTATCTTTAAAATAAAATATTGAAAAAACAATTGTAATTTTTGATAAAATTGAGTAAAATGTCTTTTAAAAAGTAGCAATTTCTTGGATTGATTAGGACGCAAAAACATGCTATAATTAGCACGATTTTATGAAATAAAAAGACTGGGGATGCATATGAAAGAGTTATATTATAAAAGTACGAGAGACAATACTATAAAAGTAAAGGCTTCAGAGGCTATTCTGAAAGGATTGTCAGCAGATGGAGGATTATTTGTTCCAGAGACAATACCCAAGCTTGATAAAAGCATGAAGGAATTTGCGAAAATGTCATATGCAGAGACCGCATACGAAGTAATGAAGTTATTTTTTACTGACTTTACAGAGGATGAATTAAAAAATTGTATTCAGTCTGCATATGATGAGAAGTTTGATACTTCTGTTATTGCACCATTGGTAGAAGCAGATGGAGCATATTATCTTGAGCTATTTCATGGACCGACGATAGCATTTAAGGATATGGCATTATCTATTTTGCCTCATCTTATGACTACATCAGCCAGAAAAAATGATATTAAGAATGATATCGTTATTTTGACGGCCACTTCAGGAGATACCGGAAAAGCAGCACTTGCCGGTTTTGCAGGAGTAAAGGGCACAAAGATTATTGTTTTTTATCCAAAGAATGGAGTAAGCTTCATACAGGAAAGACAGATGGTTACTCAAAAGGGAGACAATACCTTTGTTGTAGGAATTCATGGTAACTTTGATGATGCCCAGACAGGTGTTAAGAAGATTTTTTCTGATAAGGAATTTGCCAAGGAACTTGACCAAAAGGGATATCAGTTCTCATCAGCTAATTCTATCAATATAGGAAGACTCGTTCCACAGGTTGTATATTACGTTTATGCATATGCACGTTTATTGGAAGAGGGGAGAATTTCAGATAATGAGCCAATCAATGTGGTAGTTCCGACAGGCAATTTTGGTAATATTTTAGCAGCATATTTTGCAAAGCATATGGGAGTGCCGATTGCAAAGCTTATATGTGCATCCAATGACAATAAGGTATTATTTGATTTCTTCGAAACAGGAGAATACAATAAAAATCGTGAATTTATTTTGACCAGTTCACCGTCGATGGATATTTTGATTTCCAGCAATTTAGAAAGACTTATTTATCTTATTGCAAATGAAGACAGTGAGTGGAATAAGCAAAAAATGGAAGAACTTGTTGCCAGTGGCAAATACGAAATCACTCCGGAAATGAGAGAACGGTTATCTGATTTTTATGCTGGTTTTGCAACAGAAAAAGAGACATCAAATTTAATACATACCTTATATGAGAATACAGGCTATGTATTAGATACACATACGGCAGTTGCCGCAGCAGTTTATAGTAAATACAAAAAAGAAACATCTGATCAGACTAAGACAGTTATTGCATCTACTGCAAGTCCTTTCAAGTTTGCAGGAAGTGTCATGGAAGCAATTGAAGGAAAAAAAGAAACAGAATCTGATTTTGATTTAATTGATCGATTGTCAAAAATTGCAAATGTAGTAATCCCACCGGCAATAGATGAAATTAAGACAGCACCTGTTTTACATGATTATGTGTGTGAAAAGAATGAAATGAAGCAAGCAGTAAAAGAGTTTTTGCAACTGTAAACCTTTACAATAAATTCTATATTGACTTTTAGGTTGGGGAGCCGGAGCCAATAAAGGGGTAATTATGAAAGAAAAAAAAGTTATATTTGTGTTGAACAACTGTAAAGAGGATGGAAAATTAACGCAGATTTTATCAAATGATTATATTGTTAGTGAATGTGATATAGAGTGTTTTGAAAAATGTGAATTTGATAAAAAAGCAGTGGATTTAATTTTATTAAATACCAGTAATGAATTGTCAGACAGTATTGTAGTATTGGAAAACCTCATTAAAAAAGAAGGAATCAAGAATATTCCGGTCATTCTACTTGCTGATGACGAGGAAAATGATGCAGAGGTTATGGCATTGCAGATTGGTGCAATGGATTATCTTAGTAAGCCATATAAAAAAGCAGTTCTTTTAGGAAGAATTGAAAAGGCGATTGCAATTAGTGAAAGCAAAGAACGGTTGATTAAATCCGCTAATAAAGATATGCTAACTGGATTGTGGAATCGTAACTACATTGAGAATTATATTCGAAACTTTTCACAAAATGAATGTGGAAAAGGTGTATTTATGCTCCTGGATATGGATAATTTTAAAGGAGTAAATGATACATTTGGTCATGCAATTGGCGATCAGGTTTTAATGCAAATATCGGAAGCATTAAAATGTGAATTGAATACAGACAGTATATTGTGCCGTATTGGTGGAGATGAGTTTATAATTTTTATGAATGAAGATGTAGATGCTGCCAAAGTAAGAGTATTAGCAGATAGAATTTTAGACTGTGTAGAAGACACCCTAAAAGACATTTTAAATGATAAGATTAATGTTTCAATTTCCATTGGAATAGCTGGTTTTCCAGAAGATGGAGAAGATTTTAAAACTTTATATTCCAATGCCGATAAAGCGTTATATCATGTGAAGCAAAACGGTAAAAGAGGTTTTCATTTTTATCGTGAGAAAAATACATATTCAATTAAATATCATCCGGAAAAAAATGCAATTGATATTGATGAGTTAAGAGAGTACATAAAAGAAACGACTAAGACATGCGGGGCATATACCGTTCGTTATGATGGTTTTAAAAGAATATACCAGTTTATTTTAAGATGTATTGAACGAACAGGACAGGATGTTCAAATTCTAATTTTTACAGCTCAGACTGATGAGTGGAATCAGATGGCGAATGAGGAGATGGATGAATCTATTACCTTATTAGAACAATGCGTCAGCCGTCTGCTTCGTAAAGGCGATGTGGTATCCAAATATAGTAATTCGCAGGTCATTGTTATATTAATGGACTCGAATTTAGATAACGGAAAAAAAGTGGCAGAAAGAATCAAGAAATTTTGGCAGAAAAAGAATAAAATAGATAAGTTTTCAGTGTCATATAGTATTGAATCTGTAGACAGAAAGAAATTATTCTAGAATAAAAGCCATTTGATAGAAGCATCTATCAAATGGCTTATTTTAACGTTTAATAATATCAGTATAGGAACGGTCTGCACATATCGACTTATAAGCAGGTCGTATTATTTTACCGTTATTAGCAAGTTCTTCTAAGCGATGAGCACTCCAGCCGACAATCCTTGCCATTGCAAAGATAGGAGTATATAGTTCGTTGGGAAGTCCCAGCATCTTATAAACAAATCCGGAGTAAAAATCGACATTTATGCTGACACCTTTGTAGATCTGACGTTCTTCTTCGATAATTTTAGGGGCAAGACGTTCTACTGTGGAATATAATTGGAATTCCTGTTGCAATCCCTTTTCAATAGAAAGACTTTCTACAAATTGTTTGAAGATAACGGCACGTGGATCTGATTTGGAATATACAGCATGACCGACACCATAAATAAGCCCGGTGTGATCAAAGGCTTCTTTGTGTAAAAGCTTACGAAGGTATTCCCCAATAGCTTCTTCATCATTCCAATCACTGATTTCTTTCATCATATCATCAAACATCTGAACCACTTTAATGTTGGCACCACCATGACGCGGACCTTTTAAAGAACCAATTGCTGCCGCCATAACAGAGTAAGTGTCTGTCAAAGAAGAGGTAACAACATGTGTTGTAAAGGAAGAATTGTTACCGCCACCATGCTCCATATGTAAAACAAGTGCAATGTCAAGGATTTTGGCTTCTAATTCGGTATAAGAACTGTCAGGTCTTAAAATATGTAATATATTTTCAGCCATGGACAGACTTGCAACTGGTTGATGGATAAATAAACTGTTACCATCATGATAATGACTATATGCCTGATAACCATAAATAGATAACATGGGGAAAAGACTAATTAACTGCAGACATTGACGTAACACATTGGGAAGTGAAGTGTCATCTGCAAAATCATCATAGGAATATAAAGTAAGGACACTTCTTGCAAGTGTATTCATCATATCCTTACTGGGTGCTTTCATAATAATATCTCGGACAAAGCTTGTGGGCAGGGAACGATAGTAAGACAGAAGTGCACTGAAATCTTTTAATTCTTGATTATTGGGTAATTTATCAAATAATAGAAGATAGGTAACTTCATCAAAACCAAAGCGGTTTTCCTTTGAAAAGCCGTCAACTAAATCGCGCACATTATATCCACGGTAAAATAAGTTCCCGTGAGCAGGAACGGCAACGCCATCAACTATTTTTGTCGCACGCACATCTGAAATGTTGGTAAGACCGGCAAGGACTCCTTTTCCATTCAAATCGCGAAGACCTCTTTTTACCTTATAACGGGTAAAAAGCTCGGAGTCAATAATTCCGGCCTTCTCGCTTAAGGAAGCTAGCCTTATGATATCTGGTGTAATTTCTGAGTATATATTATTTTCCAATTATATCTCCGCCTTTCTAACAATATACATTAATAATAACATGAAAATTAGAATCATTACAAGAAAAAGTGATGATTTAAGAAACTTTTAACACTTTGTTCGATTAGTTGAATAAAGAGTAGTAAAATATGCTATGATATTAGATAATGTTCAAAAAAATGTCGAATTGTTCTAAAATATAAAAGGAGTATTGCTATGAATGAGACAATTATTGCAAGAATATCCGCATTAAGAATGAAAATGAAAGAAAATGGAATTGATTTTTATATGATTCCAACATCTGATTATCACAATTCGGAATATGTGGCTGATTTTTTCAAAACAAGGGAATTTTTCAGCAACTTTACTGGTTCTAATGGAACGCTTTTGGTATCTATGCAGGAAGCTTTTTTGTGGACAGATGGCAGATATTTTATTCAGGCAGAGAAGGAACTTAGGGGTACCGGAATAACACTGATGAAAATAGGTGAGACTAACGTTCCTACAATTGCAGAATATCTGTCAAAACATATGGATGAAAAACAGACGTTAGGATTTGATGGAAAAGTTTGTAATGTAAATTATATAGAAAATATAAAACAAAAATATGAACAAGAAAGAAATGGGATGACTTGCAATCTTTGTTATAAGGAAGATTTGGCGGCAAAAATCTGGACTGACAGACCTACACTGCCACATAATAAAGTGCAGGTTCTTCCGGTCAAATATCATGGGAATGATTTAGAACAAAAATTAAAAATGATTCGAAGTGTTATGAAGCAAAAAAAGGCAGGTCATTTTTTCCTTAGCAAGCTTGATGATATTATGTGGCTGTACAATATAAGAGGATGTGATGTTATGTGCAATCCCGTTACATTATCTTATGCATTTATTACAGAGGATAAGAACTATTTATTTATACAGCAGGAGGCTTTAAGTCGGGAATTTGAAAAATATGCCAAAGAAAATGATATAGAACTTAAAAACTACTCAGATGTTTTTGAATTTTTAGAGACATATGCTTACAGTGGAAGCGTAATCTTTGATAAAAACGAAACAAGTTACTACGCCTATGATGTAATTAAAAAAAGAACGGATGTTATTTTTTCTTTTAATCTTACAGAATTGCCCAAAGCAATAAAAAATGAAACAGAGATTTCAAAAATGAAGGAGTATTATCTGTTAGACAGTGTGGCAGTTTGCAAATTCATATATTGGCTTAAACATACCAAAGAGGATATAACGGAAATGAAGGCAGCCGCATATTTGGATGAATTAAGAAGTAAGATAAAGGATTTTAGAGGGCTTTCATTTCCGACAATCAGTGCATATGGAGAAAATGCTGCCATGATGCATTATGAGGCAAATAAAAAAAGTAACAGTAAGGTGTTGCACAAAGGGTTTTTACTTGTGGATTCGGGCGGTCAATATCTTGGTGCGACAACAGATGTAACAAGAACTATCTGCATGGGACCGGTGTCGGATGAAGAGAAGAAGTGTTTTAGTTTGGTGCTATCGGGTATGCTTCAATTGATGAATGCTACGTTTTTATATGGATGTACGGGACGTAATCTTGATATTTTAGCAAGAATTCCATTATGGAACGAATTAATGGATTATAAATGTGGTACCGGTCATGGAGTAGGGTGTTTTTTGAATGTACATGAAGGCCCACAGAACATTAGCTGGAAATACACAAAAAATAAAGAAGAAACTATCTTAGAAGAGGGAATGACGGTAACGGATGAGCCGGGAGTATATATAGAAGGTAAATTTGGTATTCGAACGGAAAATGTTCTTCTTGTAATAAAGAAAGGCAATAGTACGGATGGACAGTTTATGGGATTTGTACCGTTAACTTATGTGCCGATTGACTTAGAGGGGATAGATATCAGCTTTATAAATGAAGAAAATGTAGAACGATTAAATGAGTATCACGCGAAGGTTTACAAAAAAATATCACCGTATTTGGAAAAAGAAGAAAAAATCTGGTTAGATAGTGTAACAAAAACATTAAAGAAATAACGAAAAACTGTTTTAAAAGTTTTGTGAAATGATTGACATTTAAAAGTCCATCTGCCATAATAAAACATGGTGTACGAGGTACACTCACAAGGAAAGTACCGTTTTTACGGTGTTAAATATATTTAATTTTAAGGAGGACGACATATGTCAACAAAAGCGTATTATCCAATTTCTGAAATTGGAGCTGGCAAGGTAGGATTTTCAAAGACACGTTCTATCATCGAAGCACCTTTTTACGGAAACAACGTAGTAAAAGTTAACACATTAAAAGAAGCTTATGAATTAGCTAAAAATTCACCGGGAACAATCGTTACCGATATGCCCGTTTTAAGAGGTGAGGAGTTTGGTCTTGAGAA
>CAZAQH010000033.1:0-22585 GCA_964487395.1 uncultured Lachnospiraceae bacterium
GATGCAACAAGAGCAATTAGGAAAATGGATAATCGAAAAGATGCATCACAAATTCCAATTGTTGCTCTAACAGCTAATGCGTATGATGTGGATGTTCAAAGCTGTTTGGATGCCGGAATGAATCTGCATCTTGCAAAGCCGGTAGATGCGAAAATCCTTTATGATACATTAGCTGAGATGATAAGTCCATAAAAATAGAATTTTACATAAATAGCATAAAAGTTGCGTACTTTTATGCTATTTTTATTTGCTAAAAAGTGGTAAAATATCTATATCTGTGCTTGATAGATGGTTTTATTTTGAAAGTGAAATAATTTAGGAGAAAATGATGGACGAAAATAACAATATGTCTGAAGAGATTCAAGTTACAGAGAAGGTATCCAAACATGTGGGAAAAGGCATTTTAATAGCAGGAGTGATGGGGGTCATACTGCTTATATATTTAGGAATGTCGATATTTTTTACGAGTCATTATTTTTTTAATACTACAATAGCGGGAGTCGATTACAGTCTCCAAAATAAAGAAAGTGTTCAGAAAAAGATTTTAGAACCTAATGCATCGTTTACAGTTACGCTAAAAGGCAGAAATGATGTAACGGATTCTTTTAGTACCCAAAATCTTGGAATGTCATATGTTTTTGATGATTCTTTAGAAAAGATTAATGAATCGCAGAATGTTTATTTATGGCCGCTTTCTCTTTTTAAGGATAATGAATACGAACTTTCCGTTTATGTTTCTTATGACAGGGAACAATTAGAAAAAGAGATTACAAGTTTATCTTTATTTGACAGTAATAATTGCAAGAAACCATCAGATGCTCACATTGGTGCATTTGATGAAGAAAAAGGGAAGTACGATATCGTTATAGAGGATAAAGGAAGCGAACTGCAAATAGACAAGACACTTGATTGTGTGGAAAATGCTTTTACCACCATAGCATTTGGACAGGATGAAGTTATCATTGATTTAGATGAACAGAATTGCTATTTAAGTCCGCTGATTAACAGTGATAATACAGCTTTACATGATACACTTGAAAAAGTAAATACGTATGTTTCTACTAATATTTCATATGACTGGAATGAACAGACGGAAGTAATTGATGGTGCATTAATCAGTAATTGGATTGCAGTAAAAGGAACAGAAGCCGTCTTAGATACAGAAGCAGTGAGAACATATGTTGATATTCTTGCAAAAAAGAATGATACGTATGGTAAGAATCGTTCCTTTCAGGCTATATCCGGGAATGTATTAAGCTTAAGAGGAGGAGCATACGGATGGAAAACAGACGTAGAAGCAGAAACACAGGCATTAATTGAAGAGATAAAAAAAGGTGAGACCTTAAAAAAGGAGCCTATTTATCAGAGCAAAGGACGTATAAAAGGACAAAATGATATTGGAAGTTCTTATATAGAGAATAATCTTTCCACTCAACATTTATATTTATTTGAAAAAGGTAATATTATATTTGAGACTGCATTTGTATCAGGGAATATGTCCAATGGCTGTGCAACACCAGCTGGAGTATTTGGATTAACCTATAAGACTACGGAAGCAACTTTGCAGGGTGAAGATTACGAGTCATTTGTTCATTATTGGATGCCTTTTAATGGTAATGTTGGAATGCATGATGCAACCTGGAGAAGTGAATTTGGTGGCGATATTTATCTTACAAATGGGTCTCATGGATGTGTAAATTTACCGTTAGGCAGTGCAGAATATCTGTATAATTATGTACAGGAAGGATTTCCCATCGTTTGTTATTATGAATAAGCTTTATTTATGCAATTGACAGGAAAGGCATGGCATAGATGAAAAATAATCACAGACAGTTACGTATCAGACAAAAAATGGAAAGAAATCACAGAATCAAGCAGACTATTTATCATAATGCTAAGGATATAGTGAATTCTTATAATTTCAAGACAACCCGCAGACACACGCAGCATGGAACCAAATCGGTTCACAGTCATTGCTATGATGTTGCCAAACAAAGTCTGTGGTTCAATCGTAAGTTTAAGCTGAACTGCCAGGAAAAAGACTTGATAAGAGGAGCCTTGCTCCATGACTATTTTCTATACGACTGGCATGAAAAAAACCACGGAAAATTACATGGATTTTATCATCCGGGTATTGCACTTGAAAATGCAGGAAAAGAATATCAGCTTTCACCAAGAGAAAAAGATATTATCAAAAAACATATGTGGCCGATGACACTTATACCGCCATTATGTAGAGAAGCCTGGGTAGTAACTGCGGCTGATAAATATTGTTCTCTGTTAGAAACGTTGCATATCAGTAGAGGAAATAAAAGTGTCAAAGCTGCTAAACCAACTAATAAAGTTAAATCAGTCGGATGAGTATCCATTACACATGCCGGGTCATAAGCGAAACATGCAGGGTAATTACCTTGAAAATGCCTATCAGGTGGATATTACTGAAATAGAGGGCTACGATAATTTATATGAACCACAGGGGATTTTAAAGTCTGCTAAAGAGCATGCTGCTACCGTTTTCGGTGCAGAAGACACGTATTTTCTGGTGAATGGAAGTACTGTGGGGATTTTAACAGCTATTTGTGCAGTGACCGGTAAGGGAGACAAGATTATTATGGCGAGAAATTGCCATAAGGCAGTCTATCATGCAGTAGAACTTTGGGAACTGCAGGTTTCTTATATTTATCCGGACATACTAAATGACTGGCAGATGGCAGATGCTATTGATGTTGATATACTCGAAGAACAGTTAAAACAGGATAAAAATATATCAGCCGTTATTATTACATCTCCGACTTACGAAGGAATCGTTTCGGATATTGAAAAGATTGCAAAGTTAGCCCATAGGTATCAAATTCCGTTGATTGTGGACGAAGCACATGGAGCTCATTTTTCATTTCATCCGCGGTTTCCGAAAAGTGCTGTTTACTGTGGGGCTGATGTAGTAGTACAAAGTATCCACAAGACATTGCCAAGTTTTACGCAGACAGCATTGCTTCACGTAAATGGCAATCTTGTTAATAGAGATAAGATTGAGAAATATTTATCTTTTTTTCAGACAAGTTCTCCATCCTATTTGTTGATGGCAGGAATAGATCAATGTGTGTCAGTTTTGGAAGAAAAAAAGGCAACCTTATGGGATGATTTTTTCCGTTACCGGGATGAATTTATAAAAAAAACAAGTAAACTTTGTAATATAAGAGTATATAACGATAAAACAGCAGATCCATGTAAGCTGGTTATTTCGGTAAAGGATACTAATATTTCCGGGATAGAATTACAAAAACAATTGCTTGATGAATTTCATATTCAGATTGAAATGGCAGCAGAGACCTATATTATCGGTATCGTAACACAATCGGATACAGAGGAAGGCTTTAATCGTCTTGCAAAAGCACTTTTATCCATTGATGGTAATTTACATCAGGAAAAAAAGACAACCGATATTAAGGTGACACAAGATATACCACAGGTTATATATAATATTTCAAAGGCAGCAGAGATGCCATTTGAAGAAATAAAGTTAGACAATGCAGTTAACAGAATCTCTGCGGGGTACATTAATTTATATCCACCCGGTATTCCATTATTAACTCCGGGCGAATTAATTTCAGAAGAGATGATAGGCAGACTTTTGCAATATCATAAAGAAGGACTGCATCTGCAGGGATTAATGTACAAGCAGGAAGAACTGCAAATAAAAGTAATTAAATAAGTGATAATTAGGAGAGAAAAATAGATGAGAAACACAAAAATAATATGTACAATTGGACCGGCATCACAGAGTCCGGAAAAAATAAGAGAATTAATGAAAGCAGGTATGAATGTTGCGAGATTTAATTTTTCACATGGTTCCTATGAAGAACAGGAAAAGAAATTTAGAACAGTAGTAGAAGCAAGAGAAGAACTTGGTCTGCCGATTGCAACCCTGCAGGATACCAAGGGTCCTGAAATACGCCTTCGTGATTTTGCAAATGGAAAAGAAGAATTGAAAGCCGGTCAGAAATTTACACTGACAACAGAAGATGTAATGGGAACAGATCAAAAAGCATCAATCAGTTATGCAGGTCTTGTAAATGATGTAAAAAAAGGTTATGCCATTTTAATTGATGACGGATTAATTGAAATGAAAGTTGATAAAGTCACAGAAACAGAAATAATATGCCGTGTTATCAATGGCGGTTTTGTTTCCAATAAAAAGGGTATAAATGTTCCTCAGGCGCATTTATCCATGCCTTACATCAGTGAAGTAGACCGTAACGACATTCTCTTTGGTATAAAAATGGGATTTGATTTTTTAGCAGCTTCTTTTGTTCGCTGCAAAGAAGATATTTTGGAGATTAGAAAGATTTTAGAGTCTAATAACAGCCGAACCAAGGTAATTGCCAAGATTGAGAGTGTTGAAGGAATTAACAATTTAGATGAGATATTGGAAGTCTCAGATGGTATTATGGTAGCACGTGGTGATATGGGTGTAGAAGTACCAATGGAAGAAGTTCCGATTATCCAGAAAATGATGATTAAAAAAGCAGTTGCACAGGGTAAACACGTTATTACGGCAACTCAGATGTTAGAATCCATGACCAAGAATCCACGCCCGACCAGAGCAGAGACTACTGATGTAGCCAACGCTATTTACGATGGCACAACCGCAATTATGTTATCAGGTGAAAGTGCAAGTGGATTATATCCGATAGAAGCCGTAAGAACGATGTCCAGAATTGCAGAGAGAACGGAGCAGGATATTGATTATATGGGAAGACTTAGAAGAGTTTGTTGTTTAGAGGGAGCAGACATTACAACTGCAATTTCACATGCTACCTGTACAACAGCAGATGATTTGAAAGCATCCGCAATTATCACAGTTACCATGTCAGGATTTACGGCAGGAATGATTTCCAGATACAAGCCAAATTGTAAGATTATTGCTTGTTCAGTGAATCCGGTTGTATGTAGACAGACGAATCTTTTATGGGGAGTTCATCCGCTTTTAATTGAAGAGAATGATACTGCCGGAGAATTATTTAACAGCGCTGTAAGAGCTGTAGAAAATGCAGGACTTATTAAAAAAGGTGAAATTGTTGTATTAACAGCAGGTGTACCACTTGGTATTTCAGGCAAAACAAATATGATACGTGTTGTAGAGGTTTAAAATGGGTAAAATTTTCTATCTGATGGGTAAAAGTTCCACTGGTAAAGATACCATCTATAAAGCATTATTATCAAATAAAGAGTTGAATCTGAAAAAGATAATTCCATATACAACCCGTCCTATCCGGGACGGGGAAAAAAATGGAGTAGAGTATTTTTTTACAGATGAAGAGGAACTGAATAATCTCATCAGAGAGAAAGTTGTGATAGAACAGCGGGCATACGATACCTTTTATGGCATTTGGAAGTATTTTACGGTATCGGATCAGCAGATTGACTTAGTACATAATAATTATCTTATAATCGGAACACCGGAATCGTTTGCAGCTACTAAGGATTATTTTGGCAATGACAAAGTGGTACCAATTTTGATAGAATTAGATGATGGCATTCGTTTACAGAGAGCCATTGATCGTGAAAAGGCACAGCCAAGTCCTAAATACGAAGAAATGTGCAGAAGATTTCTTTCAGATGCACAGGATTTCAATGAAGAAAAAATAAAACAGCATTGCATAAACAATCGTTTTGCCAATGAAGATTTTGAGAAATGCGTTAGTGATATTGCCGATTTCATTAAGAAAAACAAATCATAAGCCGATAGCATAAAAGAGATAAAAGAAAATTTGCGGGAGGTGGTCTGGTGGATATAAAAGTAAATCAAGTAACACAACCACAGCCGGTGGAGCCGACACAGCCACAGGTTCCGGCGGATGGAACATTTAAATTTACTCTTGCCAGTCAGATAGAAGAGTCTCAGCTTCAGGACAGGCTGACATCCATGATGGAACAGATTACCATGCAGGGCAATAAGCTTGCAAAGCATCGTGATGTAAAAGACATGAAACGCTATCGTGGACTCATTAAAGAATTCATGAACGAAGTAGTAACTCATTCTCATGAATTCTCCAGAGAAAACTTTTTAGATAGAAGAGGTCGTCATCGGGTATATGGCATTATCAGACTGGTAGACGAAACCCTGGATGAACTTGCAAAAGAATTGGTTAAAGATGAGCAGGACAACATAGCTATACTGGGGAAAATAGGCGAGATCAGAGGTCTGCTCTTAGATATATTTACGTAGGAAATTAAAAATACATTGCGGAGGATGGGTGAATGGCAGTTTTTGCAGATATTATCGGACAGGAAATGATAAAAGAACATTTACAAAATGCGTTGAAAACAGGAAATGTTTCTCATGCGTATATTATAAATGGAGAAAGAAGCAGTGGAAAAGAATTCATAGCAAATATATTTGCTATGGCATTGCAGTGCGAGCAGGGAGGAGTAGAACCTTGTAATAAATGTCATTCCTGTAAACAGGCATTAACAAATAATCAGCCGGATATTATCAGAATCACACATGAAAAACCAAACACCATAAGTGTAGATGATATCAGAGAACAGATTAATAATGATATGGCAATTAAGCCTTATGCCGGTCCTAAAAAAATATACATTATGAATGAAGCAGAGAAAATGTCTGTTTCAGCACAGAATGCTTTATTAAAGACATTGGAAGAACCACCGGAATACGGAGTGATTATATTACTTACTACTAATTTATCAGCAATGCTTCAGACAATTTTAAGCAGATGCCTGGTACTGAATATGAAGCCGGTATCCGATGAAAAAGTCAAAAAGTTCTTAATGTCCGAAATGCAGATTCCGGACTACAAGGCAGAAGTCTGTGCGGCATTTGCCAGAGGTAACATTGGGAAAGCCAAGCTTCTTGCAATGAGTGAAGACTTTGATAAGATTAAAGAAGAAGCAGTTACACTTTTAAAATATATTGATGACATGGAGATTAGTGAAATTGCTCAGGCCATTAAACGGATGAATGAATATAAGCTGGAAATCAATGATTTCTTAGATGTACTTGCAATTTGGTATCGTGATGCGCTTTTGTTTAAAGCAACAAATGATGCAAATCACTTGATTTTTAGGGAAGAAATACAGTATATTAAAAAGACAGCGTCAAAGAGCACGTATGAAGGAATTGAAAATATTCTCAAAGCACTTGATAAAGCAAAGGCAAGATTATCTGCCAATGTAAGTTTTGATTTGACAATGGAATTATTATTATTAGCTATAAAAGAGAACTAGGCAGAATTCTGCTACAAAGGAAAGCCGTTTTAAACGGAATATGAGGTATATAGATGACTAGAGTTATAGGAGTAAGATTTAGAACAGCAGGTAAGATTTATTTTTTTGATCCGGTTTCTTTCGATGTAAAAAGAGGAGACCATGTTATTGTAGAAACTGCAAGAGGTGTGGAGTATGGCACAGTAGTCTGTGACCCTAAGGATGTTGAGGATGAAAAAGTAATTCAGCCTTTAAAACCAGTGCTTCGTATTGCAACAGATAGAGATGACGAGCAGGAACTTAAAAACAAAGATAAAGAAAAAGAAGCTTTTAAGATCTGCCTTGAGAAAATAAAAAAACATAATCTGGAAATGAAATTAATCGATGCAGAATACACATTTGATAATAACAAAGTATTATTTTACTTTACAGCAGATGGACGTATTGATTTCCGTGAACTTGTAAAAGATTTGGCAGCAGTTTTCAAGACACGTATAGAACTTCGTCAGATTGGTGTAAGAGATGAGACTAAAATTGTTGGCGGAATAGGAATTTGTGGAAGACCATTATGCTGTCATGCACATTTATCTGAGTTTATACCGGTTTCCATCAAAATGGCAAAAGAACAAAATCTTTCGTTGAATCCTACTAAGATTTCGGGTGTTTGCGGTCGCTTAATGTGCTGTTTAAAACATGAAGAAGAGACATATGAAGAATTAAACAGACGCCTTCCTAATATTGGAGACTTTGTTACTACCAAAGAAGGATTAAAAGGTGAAGTGCATAGTGTAAGTGTTCTTCGTCAGCAGGTAAAAGTAATTGTCGAAAACGGCGATGAAAAAGAAGTTCGCGAGTATCCGGTAGATGATTTGAAATTCAAGAGAAAACATAAAAAAGAAAAGCTTCAGTTAACAAAAGAAGAATTAAAAGAACTGGAAAAATTAGAGAAACAGGATCACACAGCCGGATTAGAGGATAATTAGGTAATGCCATGGCAGGAGATAATGTAGCAGTTTTAAAAGAAAATGAACGAATTGATGAATTACAGCGAAACGGTTACCGGATCATTCAGGATCCGAACCGTTTTTGTTTTGGTATGGATGCAGTCTTATTATCAGGATTTGCACACGCCAAAGAAGGAGACCGTGTTTTGGATTTAGGGACGGGAACAGGGATAATTCCCATCTTAATGGAGGCAAAGACAAAAGCCTCTAATCTTGTTGGACTTGAGATTCAGCCGGAAAGTGCAGATATGGCTAGAAGAAGTGTATCACTTAATTCCCTGGAAAATAAAATAGAGATTGTAACAGGGGATATAAAAGAGGCAGTTAGTTTATTTTCCAAATCATCTTTTGATGTAGTTACATCCAATCCCCCCTATATGATAGGTCAGCATGGTCTGGTCAATCCACATAGTGAGAAAGCGATTGCACGACACGAAGTATTGTGTACGTTAGATGATGTGATTTCACAGGCAGCAGCACTGTTAAAACCAGGAGGTAATTTTTTCCTGGTTCATCGACCATTTCGTTTGGTTGAAATTATGACACTTTTAACGAAGTATCACCTCGAACCAAAACGGATGCAGCTGGTGTATCCATATGTTGATAAAGAACCTAATATGGTTCTGATAGAAGCAAACCGTGGAGGAAAATCGCGGCTGAAAGTTGAAAAACCATTGATTGTATATGAATCTCAGGGAAAATATACAGACGAAATATATGATATTTACGGATATTAAAGGCAGTTAGCCGGAAAAGAGGGAATCTATGAGTGGAATATTGTATTTATGTGCAACGCCAATCGGAAATCTGAGTGATATGACACCACGTGTAATAGAGACCTTAAAACAGGTTGACATAATTGCAGCGGAAGATACCAGAAACAGTATTAAACTGTTAAATCATTTTGAGATTTCCACGCCCATGACGAGTTACCATGAGTATAATAAAGTGGAAAAGGCAAAAGTTCTGATTGAAAAAATGCGGTCTGGCCAGAATATCGCATTGATTACTGATGCTGGAACTCCCGCAATATCAGACCCGGGAGAAGTGCTTGTGAAAATGTGTCAGGAAGCAGGAATTACGGTAACGTCTCTTCCCGGACCGGCAGCTCTTATAACGGCGCTTACTCTTTCTGGATTAAGTACCAGAAGATTTTGTTTTGAAGGTTTTTTGCCATCAGATAAAAAAGAAAAAAAGCTTGTTTTAGATGATTTAAAGAATGAAAGCCGAACCATTATCCTGTATGAAGCACCACATCATTTGATTGCGACACTTGAGGAACTGCAGAAAACACTTGGCAATCGAAAAATAACATTATGCAGAGAACTGACCAAAAAGTTTGAAACTATATTACCGACTACAATAGATGAGGCACTTGTTTATTATGAAAAAGAGTCTCCAAGAGGCGAGTATGTTCTGGTAATAGAAGGAAAAAGCTTTAAAATACAGGAAGAAGAACTTCAGGAATCTTTTCAGAATATTTCAATAGAAGATCATATGAAACAATATGAAGATGAAGGAATAGATAGAAAAGAAGCAATGAAAATGGTTGCAAAAGACAGAGGAATATCAAAGAGAGATGTGTATCAATATTTGATTAATTTGTACGAAAAAAAAGACAAATAATGTGGCAAAATATGACAGCATAATGCAAAAAAAGGTTGCAATACCGTTTATTCGTGATAGAATGTTATTACTTATTCATATATTTTTATTTATGCGATACATGAATATGAGTACATATTTTAGTAGTACGATCTCAGGAGGATGAAAGATGAAAAAGTTATTAGTTTCTTTATTAACAGTTTGTATGGTAGCTGGATTAACAGCATGCGGAAGCAGCGTACCAGCAAATACCGTTAACTCAGTTGAAGATTTACCAGGAAAAACAATTGGTGTTCAGCTTGGAACAACAGGCGATATTTACGCAAGTGATTATGAAGCAGATGGCTCCACAATCGAAAGATACAATAAAGGTGCTGATGCTGTTCAGGCATTAAAGCAGGGTAAAGTTGATTGTGTTATCATTGACGAACAGCCAGCAAAAGCATTTGTTGAGAAGAATTCTGATCTTAAGATTTTAGATGAAGAATTTGCATTAGAAGAATATGCAATTTGTATCTCAAAAGAAAATGCTGAATTAAAAGACAAAATCAATACAGCACTTGCAGAGTTAAAAGATGAGGGAACCTTAGACAACATCATTAACAATTACATTGGTGATGACACAAAAGGAAAAACTCCTTACGTTTCACCAGAAGGAATTGACCGTTCTAATGGAACATTAACAATGGCAACAAATGCAGCATTTGAGCCTTATGAATTCTACAAAGATCAAGTAGTAGTTGGTATTGATGCAGATATGGCACAGGCTGTTTGCGATAAGCTTGGCATGGAATTAAAAATTGAAGACATGGAATTCGATTCTATTATCAATGCAGTAACAAGCGGTAAAGCAGATGTTGGTATTGCTGGTATGACTGTAACAGAAGATCGTCTTTTAAGTGTAGATTTCTCAGATCCATATACAACAGCAACACAGGTTGTTATTGTTCGTAACAAATAATTTACAAAACTAAAAGGCTGCGAAAAAAGCAGCCTTTTGTATTTTAACAAGACAACCGGTAAACCCGGGTGTCATATGATTTATGGGGGTACATATATTGGATGCATTTAAAGAAAAATTTTATGTTAACTTTATAGTGGACAACAGATGGCGTTATATTACAGAAGGCTTGGGAACGACCTTTATTGTAACTATATTTGCTATACTTCTTGGTGTGGCACTTGGTTTTATTGTTGCACTGATACGCTCTACAGCTGATAAAACAGGGAAAAAATCTTTTATAGTTAAGATACTGGATGGTCTTTGTAAGATTTATCTGACCATCATTCGAGGAACGCCAACTATGATTCAGCTGTTGATTATGTATTATATTGTATTTTCCAGTCCAAATATCAGCAAACGATTTGTTGCAATTTTGGCATTTGGTATCAATTCCGGTGCATATGTAGCAGAGATTATTCGTTCCGGTATTATGTCGATTGATATAGGACAGTCTGAAGCAGGACGAAGTCTTGGTTTAAGTTATGCACAGACTATGGTACATATTATTTCACCGCAGGCATTCAAAAATATTTTACCCGCATTAGCCAATGAATTTATAACCTTATTAAAAGAAACCTCTATCTGTGGATACATAGCACTTACCGATATTACGCATGGTGCGAATGTTATCCGTAGTCAGACATACGAGCCATTGATGCCTCTTTTGGCAGCAGCACTTATTTATCTGGTAATTGTAACATTTCTTTCCGCAGGAGTATCAAAACTAGAGAGGAGGTTACGTACGGATGAACGCTAATGGACATATTTTATTTGAAATTACAGATTTATGTAAGGATTTTGGAAGTGTAAAAGTACTTGACCATATCACAACGAATATTTCACAGGGAGAGGTAGTGGTAATTGTCGGTCCATCCGGTTCCGGTAAATCAACCTTTTTACGTTCCCTGAATCTATTAGAACAGCCAACAAGTGGAAAAATCATGTTTGAGGGTCTTGATATCACAGATGCAAAAAGCGATATCAACAAGTATCGTCAGAAGATAGGAATGGTATTTCAGCATTTTAATTTATTTCCACATAAGACCATTTTACAGAATATGACACTTGCCCCAATCAAAGTATTAAAGAAATCAAAAGCCGAAGCGGAAGCACAGGCTATGGAACTTTTAAAAAAAGTAGGCTTAGAAGAAAAAGCAAATGCTTATCCATCACAGTTATCCGGTGGACAGAAACAGCGTATTGCCATTGTCCGCTCTCTTTGTATGAATCCGGATGTTATGCTTTTTGATGAACCGACCTCAGCTCTTGACCCGGAAATGGTAGGCGAAGTATTAAATGTTATGTCTGATCTTGCAAAAGGTGGTATGACTATGGTAATCGTTACCCATGAAATGGGATTTGCCAAGGAAGTCGGAAGTCGTGTGCTTTTTATTGACGAAGGTCAGATAAAAGAAGAAAACACACCACAAGAATTTTTCAACAATCCACAGAATGTAAGATTACAGGAATTTTTATCAAAAGTATTATAAAAAAATCACGATAGGACTTTTCCTTACCGAAAAGTCCTATTTTTTTGCGTTTAAACATATCATAAAATAAAGGAATGGATATGGAATAAACTATGTTAAATTATCTTTGGGCGGGAATGATTATTATTGGAGTGATATATGCAGTCGTGACAGGCAATATGGAGGCAGTGACAAATGGGGCACTTGATGCATCAAAAGAAGCCATTACATTGTGTATTACCATGTGCGGTGTCATGTCACTTTGGACTGGACTTATGGAGATTGCGACGAAAAGTGGATTAATTCAAAAAATGACAAAAGGAATCTCACCTTTTGTATCATTTCTTTTCCCGGATATTCCAAAGAATCATAAGGCTAGAGAATATATATCCGTTAATATGATTTCAAATATGCTTGGTCTTGGATGGGCAGCAACACCGGCAGGCTTAAAAGCAATGGAAGAATTAAAGAATTTGGAAGAAGAAAAACATTCCAGAAAAAAAGGTACGCTTACTACAGCAACCAATGAAATGTGCACCTTTTTGGTAATTAACATTTCATCCCTTCAATTGATTCCGGTAAACATCATCGCATATCGCAGTCAATATGGAAGTGTAAGTCCGACTTCTATCATTGGCCCAGGGCTGATTGCGACTTTTTTCAGTACCTTGATTGCCGTGATTTTTTGTAAACTTATGAAGGATAGCCGGAAATAGCATATCCATTAAAAGCAGCAATTGACACTTTCACTTATTTCTCTTAAAATTTAACTACTATATAAACAATCGCCAACAGAAACGGAGACAAATATGTTAACAATCGGATGTCATTTATCTTCTTCCAAGGGCTATGAAGCCATGGGAAAAGAAGCCAAAACAATAGATGCTAATACCTTTCAGTTTTTTACGAGGAATCCAAGAGGTGGACAGGCTAAAGCAATTAATCCTGAAGATGTGGAAAAGTATCTTTCGTTTGCAAAAGAAAACGGAATTGAAAAAATATTGGCACATGCACCATACACTTTAAACGCAGCAGCGGCTACAGAGGGTTTACGTGAATTTGCTAAAAATACCATGGCAGATGATTTACAGCGTATGGAATATACTCCCGGTAATTGCTACAATTTTCATCCTGGTTCTCATGTGGGACAAGGTGCTGAAATTGGAATCACTTATATTTCAAACATGTTAAATGAAATTTTAAAACCGGAGCAGAAGACCATCGTACTGTTAGAGACCATGTCAGGAAAAGGCAGTGAGGTCGGAAGAAATTTTGAAGAACTGCGGGAAATACTCGACAGAGTAGAAGATAAAGACCACATGGGTGTATGCCTTGATACTTGTCATATCTGGGATGGTGGCTATGATATTGTAGAGCATTTAGATGAAGTGGTCACAGAATTTGATAACATCATCGGTCTTTCCAAATTAAAAGCCATTCATATCAATGACAGCATGAATCCATTAGGAGCTCATAAAGACCGCCATGCTAAAATTGGTGAAGGCCATATCGGAGCAGAAGCATTAATTCGCGTCATCAATCACCCTGCGCTCTGTAAACTTCCGTTCTATCTGGAAACACCAAATGAACTAGACGGCTATGCAAAAGAAATCTCCCTTCTTAGAGAAAATTATAAATTCAATTAATTTCAACTTGTCATATTGCCTGTATATATAAAATAGATTATAAAAAGGTATTTTAGGGTTACAGGTAATATGGCAAACGTTCTGACTAATTTTTCCAATATTCTGATTCCGGTTTTAATTTTTTATATTGTTGCATATGGCATTGTTTCAAAATGCAAAGTGTATGAAGAGTTCATTCATGGAGCAAAAAACGGACTTAAGACAGTAGTAGGTATTATGCCAACATTAATTGCACTTATGGTAGGCGTAGGTGTTTTGCGCTCGTCAAGTTTCCTATCTTTCTTGGAACGATTATTTGGAGATGCCTTGAATCATTTTCATATCGGACCAGATATTTTCAATCTTATTATCATCAAACTTTTTTCAGCATCTGCGGCAACAGGACTTTTAATTGATATTTATAAAACTTATGGTCCTGATTCTTTGACGGGAATGACGGTTTCCATTATTTGTAGTAGTACCGAAACCGTCTTTTACACACTTTCTCTTTATTTCCTATCCATTAAAATCACAAAAACCAGCTGGACCTTGGCAGGAGCTTTGCTCAGCACATTTGCAGGAGTTATTGCAAGTGTGATTTTGGCGGTAAGGATATAAAGAGAAGTACAACAATCAATAACTTATAAGTTATTGACCTGATAATAACTTTTAAGTATAATTAAAATACGAAAGGGGAAGAATTTGAATAAGATATATTTTTATAAGACTAAGAAAGGGAATGAACCTGTATACGACTATATACGGTCATTAAGTAAAAAGAAATCAAAAGACAGTCGAATTAAATTAAATAAAATTACTGATTATATTCAGATTTTGAGTGAATATGGTACTACAGCAGGAGAACCATATATGAAGCATTTAGAAGGTGATATATGGGAATTGAGACCATTACGAGATCGAGTTCTCTTTGCTGGATATGTGGATGGAAGTTTTATTTTATTACATCATTTTTTGAAAAAACAAATAAAACACCAAGACGTGAGATAGAATTAGCGAAAATGGAATTAGAAGATTATAAAGAAGGGGAGAAAAAGATGAATAGTGCTCAAGGTCACGAATGGGGGCGGGTTAGAAATGAATTACTTTCAAAAGAAGAGATTATAGAAAGTGATTTAAGAGTTGCACTCGTTGGCGAAATCATCAAAGCTAGAGAAGCAATGGGAATAAGCCAAAAAAAATTGGAAGAATTAAGCGGTGTAAAACAACCAATCATCGCCAGAATGGAAAAAGGGAAGACTAGCCCTCAATTAGATACAATATTAAAAATATTGGCACCACTTGGAAAGACTTTATATGTTGGAGATTTAAAAAAATAGTATCATTTACTTTACTAAAACGAACTCATGAAGCATTTTTTTCAAAATAATGGTATTATAGTTTTAGAAATGTACAAGGAGGATAAATTTTATGGCAAAATACAAATGCAGTGTGTGTGGTTACATATATGATGAGGAAAAAGAGGGGAAACCATTTTCTGAATTGAAAGAGGGTCCGGTATGCATACAGTCACCGGAGAAATTTGAAAAAAATGGAAGATACTGATAAAAAAGATACAGCACCAAAAAAGACAAAGACCGATTCAAAGAAAGATAAAATTAAAAAAGAAAATCGACCAATAGACCTTTCCTATGATGCGGCGTATGTGCGTCATGATGCATCTTGCCGTTACATGGAAGAAATTCATGAAATGGCGGTTACCGGTAAATCAATAAGCGGAGCAATGGGAACACAGATGCCAATGCCCAACTGGGATGATATTCTGCTTTTAGGCGCACAGTTAAATCCGGCACCATTAAATGATGGAGATCCGGTTATTACCACAACGGTGATTGGTAAAAATGCAAAAAAACCAATGGTACTTGACAGCCCTGTTTATATTTCCCATATGTCTTTTGGCGCATTATCACAGGAAATAAAGACAGCACTTTCCAAAGGCTCTGCCATGGCACGCACTGCAATGTGCAGTGGAGAAGGCGGAATACTGTCGGAAGAAAAAGCAGCAGCCTATAAATACATATTTGAATACATACCAAATAAATATAGTGTGACAGATGAGAATCTCCGTTCCTCAGACGCGATTGAAATAAAAATAGGACAAGGCACCAAACCTGGAATGGGCGGACATTTACCGGGAGAAAAAGTGACAGCACAGATAGCAGCTTTTCTTGGAAAAAAAGAAGGCGAAGATGTACAGAGCCCAAGTAAGTTTCCAGAACTGAAAACAAAAGAAGACTTAAAAGAAATGGTTGCGATGCTTCGTGCCCGTTCTGATGGACGACCAATTGGAATTAAGATAGCAGCTGGAAGAATTGAACGTGATTTGGAATACTGTGTGTATGCAGAGCCTGATTTTATTACAATTGATGGAAGAGGTGGCGCAACGGGTTCCAGTCCATATTTCTTAAGAGAAGCAACAACTGTTCCGACGATATACGCATTGTACCGAGCAAGAAAATATCTGGATTCCATTCATTCCGATATTTCACTTGTCATTACCGGAGGACTTCGTGTATCGGCTGATTTTGCAAAGGCCATTGCGATGGGAGCCGATGCAGTAGCAGTAGCATCTGCCGCTTTAATTGCAGCAGCCTGCCAGCAGTATCGAATTTGCGGAAGTGGCAACTGTCCGGTTGGAAGCGCTACGCAGAATCCTGAATTAAGAGCCCGTATGAAGGTAGATGCATCTGCACAACGCGTAGCTAATTATTTAAATGTATCACTTTCCGAACTTAAAACATTTGCGCGAATAACAGGACACAGCGATATTCATGATTTATCCGTTGATGACCTTGTTACTATCAATCGTGAAATTTCAGAATATACAAATATTCGCCATGCTTAAATGAATTAATATTAAAATAGAAGTGGAAATAACAGGATACTATGTAGTACAATTAAATTTGTCATGGTGTGATAGGTAAATATCATATCATGACAAATAAGTTATTTAAGGAAAAATAAAGATGAATATAAAACTTCCCGGGAATTCCAAGAAAAGAAAGAAAGCCAAAACAGGAAGAAAAAAAGAAAAAATAATACAAATTGGTAAGTTAACAATCCGATTAAATAAGACAACAAAAAAAGTATGGCTTGCGATTGCCTCTCTTTTAGTTGTTGCCATGATTATTTTTATCATTGTACAAATATTTGATATGAAAAGAGAACGAGAAGTTCTACATCAGATGGAAATAAAACGTGCAGAAAGAGTCAATGAATTAAAAGCGGCAGAAGAAAAAAAGATTAATGATGCAAAGGCAAGAATTCAAAGTGATGAAAATCTTCAGCAGGCATGGGAAGAGATGTGGCTAAAAGAGATTGAACTAACAGCGGATAACACATCCAGTTTTCTTACACTTGATAATTGTAACTTATCCGAAGAGAATCCTGATAAAATCCTTGTAGAAGGCACATTACCGGGAATTCCTAAAAGTGACAGCGAAGACATTTATTTGTTTGCAATGAATACGTATGAGACGGAACTTTCAGCAGATGCACAGCCGATAGATACTTATCGTATTGAAAAAACTAAGGCAACATTTTCTTTTAGCGCCCATTTGAATAATAAACAGGCAGATTCAAGGCTTTTTAAGAAATTTGTTGTTGCAGCAAAAAAGGATGGAAAATATGTTATTTTATGCAAAAGCAGATACATTACCAATCCGGAGCTGATAGCAAAATATAATACATATACCAGTGCTTCATCCATCAAAGGATTATTGGTAGATCCTAATAAATTGCATTCTGGAGAACTGGAAGATTTAGGCGTAAAACAGGCAGCATATAATATTCCACTTGCAAGAATTATGGGACAGACCTCCAGTGGCAATTATCCTACAATTCATTATACATATAACGGACGTACATATGCTTTTGATGGTCAGTCAATTGCAGAGTTTGATATTGTGTTTGGAACATTATCGGCGAAAGGAATACGTGTAACGGCGATTCTTTTAAATGATGCCAATGGAGCATATCCGGAATTGATTCATCCTCAGGCAAGAAGTGGTGGCTCTGCTCCCTATTATATGTTCAATGGAACGGATGAAGATGGAATAAACTGTATGGCAGCAGCAGCAACCTTTTTGGCAGAACGTTATTCCGGAACAGGTCATGGAACCATTTCTAACTGGGTTATTGCCAACGAAATCAATGCCCGTAAAGAATGGAACTACATGGAATATACAGATGTTAACACGTATACCAAAGAATATGCGCAAGGTTTTCGTGTTTTCTATAATGCGATAAAAAGTGTAAATGGGTTAGCACAGATTTATATGCCGCTTGACCAGACCTGGAACCGTAATATCTCCAATAGTGGTGATTATGATGCCAGAGACGTGTTAGATGCTTTTAACACGATTATAAAAGAAAAAGGTAATATTGACTGGCAATTATCACATCATCCATATCCGGTGCCACTCACAAACGCAGCATTCTGGAATACGGGTGCATACTATAATAAACTGGTTAAAAACAATGCCGATTCTCCAATGATCTGCATGAAAAATATAAATGTTGTAACTGATTATCTTCAGCGTGAAGACATGTTGACAGACAGTGGAGAAGTTCGTTCCGTTCTTTTAAGTGAATTAGGATTTACATCTTCATCTGGAGGAGAAGGAGTGCAGGCAGCAGCGTTTGCATATGCATACTATATTGCAGAAGCCAACAGCCATATTGATGGTTTATTATTAAATCGTGAAACAGATGCTCCTATTGAAGTACATCAAGGTCTGGCTTTTGGATTGTGTAATTCAGGTGGAGGACGCAAACAGATTTACAATGTCTTTAAACAGATTGATACACCGAGTTCAAAAGAAGCGACCGAATTTGCCAAAGGCATTATTGGAATTAGCAACTGGTCTGATGTTATTAAAAACTATTAGGAGGAAAGAAAATGGGATTACAATCCATATCGGGAGAATGTTCTTTACTTATATTGATTGTATTGATTCTTTTCCTTGTGATTGTAGTTATTTACTTTGCAGCACGTAGTTTTAGAAGACAATCTTCGTCAAGAGACTTAGATGAAATAGAAGGTCATGATTTTGAATATTACTGTGCGGATCTTCTTAAAAAGAGAGGATTTATTGATGTATCCGTCACAAAAGGAAGTGGCGATTACGGAGTGGATGTTTTAGCAGAAAAAGATGGTGTCACCTATGCTATTCAATGTAAAGCTTATACGACACCCGTAGGAGTGAAAGCAGTTCAGGAAGCTTTTGCAGGAAAAGAGTATTATGACAGAATGGTGGGTGCAGTATTGACCAATCAGTATTTTACAAAACCGGCAGTTGAAGCAGCAAAGAAACTCAAAATTCTCTTATGGGATAGAGGATATTTAGACAGTATGCTGGAAGAAAACTAGATATAATATGTGAAAAGAGGCTGTGTTTACAGCCTCTTTTTTAGTAGTTTGTGATTCAGACTTTCAAAATCAGAAGGACCCGCCTGCAAAACAAATTGATGAAATCGATAATCTGAGTAAGAATGTCCCCAGTTTTTTTTTGCTGATTCCTTTAACTTCATAAATTCAAGATAACCCCAGTAATATTTAGGGTAATTGGCAGGTTCTTCAACAATATATTCATAAATTCCTTTTGCCTGCGTTTCATTTGAAATTCCATATGAAGACATAATTTCAAAAGCACGTTCAAAAGTCATACCATAATAATGAATCCCTATATCCAGTAATGAAAACAAAGCTAATTGAGAACGACGTTCATCAGCATAAATGGAATATAAAGATGCATAGGATTCTTTGCCAGTATTTTCTTTTAGAAGAGTGGCGGCATATTCAAAAGAATACAATTCTGTGTATAGAGCCCATCCTTCCACGTATCCCCCATAATTTAAAATAGACCGGACCGGCAAATCCTGTTTGGAAGTTTGATATATCTGATAATATAGCGTCTGATATAAGTGTCCCGGATACCCTTCGTGAGCCAGAGTTGTATAAAGATGTATACCGGAGGCACCGGCACTCCGATTTACATAAATTGTATTTTGCGTAACTTCATCTATAGGTGGAATTAAATAATAAGCAGGAGCCGTGTAATCTTCTAAAGAAGGACTTACGGATTTAATTGCAAGGTTCGGTTTTATCTGTGGAAGAATAGAAGAAATAGATGGAAAATCCTTCCCCATGTTTTGATGTAAATGATTGACCATATCTTCCGGAATGGAAAGAGGGAAATAATCAATATCATCCATGGTCAAATCACAGGAATTTTGAAATTTTGATAATTCCTGATTAAGAGAATGAATGTTATCATAATAGTCTTTGGCCAGCTTGTTATATACGGTATCCAAGTCGGTATAAGAGCCGGTAGTTTCTACAAAAAGCCATTCATAATATTCTTTCCCCTGTGGCAGATAAAAAAGGCCGTTTTGATTTTTGCCATTTCCAGACAGAGAAGATAAAGACTGACCTAATTTAATATAAGAAGTTAAAACCTGTTCTTTCAAAAGACGATTATTTTCTTTGACGAATGAATTTCCTTCATCCAGGGTAATTATTTGTGCGGTTATTGCATTATTAATTCGTTCCTGAAAGGAAGTTTGTAAAAAGTGTGCATTTCTATTTAGGGAGTCTTCGTCTACAATAGAATTACACTGTTCAATCAACTTATTTAAAGAGTAGTCCGGCATAAAAAGTCCAAGTTTTGCTTTTTTGGATTCAAACAGCATCAGACTTTCAAAATATGTTGGTGTATTGGATAAAAGCATAAGATAGTCTTCAATATCTTCTTTTTTACGGAAAGTGTATTCAGTTAAAAGAATCGGGTATTGTCCCTGATTACCACCGGATGGAGAAAGTAATTCATTATAATAGAAAAATTCATCTCCCAGAATACCATGATTAAATTTTTTGTGAAGTAGATTATATGTATAGGCTTCTTCTGTGGTTAATTGTTCGGTGTCAAAAGTAGACAGAGAAGCAACATAATTTTCCATGCGTGCATAAGCTTCTTTTTCATTATCAATATCAAATATAGTGTCGGTGAATTCCTGAAAAGAAATCCCCCCGCGATTTGAAAGATATATTATAATAGCGAATGCAGCGATAAATAAACCGACACCAATATATACTTTTTTCTTTCTTTTTTCCATATGACTTCCTAAGGTGTTTTCTCTATTTTATGCAATTTATTTTACATTCATGTGGAATTAGTGTTATCATAAGTACGAATGAGGAGGCTTAGCATTATGAATATTTTATCACCATCCATTTTGGCAGCTGATTTTACAAAGCTTGGTGAACAGATAAAACAAGTAGAAGCGGGAGGGGCAAAATACCTTCATATTGATGTAATGGATGGTATGTTTGTACCGGCAATTTCACTTGGTATGTGTGTATTAGAATCCATACGAAAAGCATCAGAGCTGGTCTTTGATGTGCATCTTATGGTCACAGAGCCGATTCGTTATATAGAAGAATTTGCCAAATTGGGAGCAGATATCATCACGATACACTATGAAGCGTGTACAGATGTGGCTGATACTCTTGATAAGATTCATGAATGTGGTTGCAAGGCGGGAATATCCATTAAGCCAGGGACAGATACAAAAGTTCTGAAGTCCTTTTTGAATAAGGTAGATTTAATTTTAATTATGACAGTTGAACCGGGATTTGGCGGTCAGAAATATATAGAAGCATCAACAGCAAGAATTAAAGAGACAAAAGACTACATTACTCAATCCGGAAGAGAGATTGCACTTGAAGTAGATGGCGGAATCCGAAAAGATAATGTAAATGTTGTCCTTGCAGCAGGAGCAAATGTCATTGTAACTGGCTCTGCAGTATTCCATGGGGACATTAAACAAAACGTAATGGATTTTATGAATATATTAAACAAATAGAGTATAAAATAAAGATATTTCAGAAGCAAAATTGACTTTTCTAGAGTGTTATGTTATCTTTAGTTAATTATAAGAAAAAGCAGTGAAAAAGAGAGTAAGTATAGAAATAGCTTTAAAGAGAATATTCCCATTGGCTGAGAGGAATTAAGCGAAAGCGTACTGAACATGGCTTTGGAGCAGCGTACCGAACCGCAAGGTAAGATTACGACAGGATTCGCCTGTTACAGCGAGAAGTATTGGATTCATTCCAGTATTCATGAGGCATCCTATGGGTGTGAAGAGAAGTGGTACCACGATAAGTCGTCTTCTATATAACTGAATTGTTATGTAGGAGATTTTTTTATTGTATTTAAGAAAGGTGAGGGAGAAAAATGAACAAAGAAAAGTATTATATCACAACGGCAATTACCTATACATCAGGTAAACCACACATTGGCAATACGTATGAGGTTGTACTTGCAGACAGTATTGCAAGATACAAGAGAAAAGAAGGCTATGATGTTTTCTTCCAGACAGGAACCGATGAGCATGGACAAAAAATTGAGTTAAAATCCGCAGAAGCAGGAGTGACACCTAAACAGTTTGTAGATGGTGTGGCAGGACAGATAAAAGATATCTGGGATTTGATGAATACTTCTTATGATAAATTTATCCGTACCACAGATGAAGCACACGAAAAACAGGTACAGAAGATTTTTAAAAAGCTTTATGATCAGGGAGATATCTATAAAGGTGCTTATGAAGGAATGTATTGTACACCTTGTG
>CAZAQH010000034.1:0-22572 GCA_964487395.1 uncultured Lachnospiraceae bacterium
CCATTCCGTTATCATACGATTTAAGAATAATGCAGATGCTTTTGAAAATATCTGATATTTTTTCCAAATCATATTTATTTCGGATTTTAACATTAGTTCAAATGGTCGAAAGCATAAATTGCTTTGACCGGTTGTATTAATGAGTTTATCAAGGCAAAAAGCATACCCGGCTCCTTCGTCTACCATAAGAGAAGCATTATAAATTAGATTATAGGTTGCAACAATATTTAATGATTCAATATCCTTTTTTAACCAGTTAGATAAGATAGTATAGTTACTGGTCTGTCTGGATATTAAAAGAGGTTTATCCCATAAATCTTCTGGGCATACATTTTGCTTCTTTGCAAGCGGACTGTCACGTCGCATTAAAATTCCCCAGGTATCATGAACAGGAAATGTAAAGGAATTATATTTTGTAGTATCGACACTGCCAATTAATACTCCAAAATCAAGAAGTCCTTTGTCCAGGCGTTCTAATACATCGGCTCTGTCATCACTGATAATTTGAAAACGAATTTGAGGATTGTTTGCAGTAATCTTGTTTGCGGTTTTGGCAATCAGGCGGACGGCGTCTGTTTCTCCGGTTCCGATATGAATATCCCCCGTAATTATTTCATTTGAAAGTGTAATTTCATTTTCCGTTTTCTTTACTAATTCTACAATTTCTTCGGCTCTTTTTCTTAAAAGCATTCCGTCTTCAGTCAAGGTAATTTTTCGATTGCCACGAATAAAAAGCTGCTTTCCAAGTTCCTCCTCTAAATCTTTTAATTGTCTTGATAGAGTAGGTTGTGATAAATGTAAAAATTCAGCAGCTCCTGAAATACTTTGTTCTCTGGCAACAGCAAGAAAATATTGTAAAACACGTATTTCCATAGATTTATCCTCCAATTTAATTTATTATATATGATTTACCTATGCCTATAAAGCATAAAAGAATATTCAATATAAGTATTTGCTATTCGAAATATTAAGATATAGAATTAGAGTGTAACAAAGAAAATTACAAGGAAAGAAGAAATCACGATGGAAGATGATAAACAAAAAGATGTTATCCTAAATTTAGAGGATGCAGGGTGTAGGGAATGTGACATTGAATGCTTCTTGAACGAATTTTCAAAGGGAAATAAAGAAGAAAGTCTCAAAGTACTTATGAAACATAGAAAAGAGTTACTGGATTATATTCATGCAGACCAAAAAAGAATTGATTGTCTTGATTATCTGATTTATCAGATTCAGCATAAAGAGTAATACAGAAAGGATATATATTATGAAAAAAATAAAACAGGAAATATTAACAGGAGAAAGAGCACTTTTCCAAGGAAAAGATTTGGAAATAGAAGATACCATATTTGAAGATGGAGAATCCCCATTAAAGGAAAGCCAAAATATAGAGTTATATGGGAGCATGTTTAAATGGAAATACCCATTATGGTATAGTAAAAACATCACAATGAAGGATTGTACTTTATTTGAAATGGCACGGGCGGGAATTTGGTATACAGAACAAATTTTAGTAGAGGACACCGTTATTGAAGCACCAAAGAACTTCAGAAGATGTAAAAATATTGAAATGCATCATGTTACGTTTCCTAATGCAGCAGAAACTATGTGGAATTGTGAAGATATTATGATGAAACAGGTGACGGCAAAAGGCGATTATTTTGCAATGAACTGCAAACATATGGTTATTCGAAATTTCACCTTGACCGGTAATTATTCTTTTGATGGAGCAAAGAATATTGAAATTCATAATTCCAAGCTGTTATCGAAGGATGCTTTTTGGAACAGTGAGAATATCACAGTTTATGATTCCTTTATTTCAGGTGAGTATCTTGGCTGGAATGCCAAAAATCTGAAATTGGTTAATTGTACTATCGAAAGTTTACAGGGGATGTGTTATATTGAAAATCTGGTATTGGAAAACTGCAAATTAATCAATACAACACTTGCATTTGAATATTCGACAGTGGATGCGGATGTACAGGGAAAGATTGACAGTGTTTTAAATCCGTCGGGTGGAATTATCAGAGCCGATCATATTGACAATCTGATTATTGAAAAAGATAAGGTAGAACCTGGGAAAACACAGATTATTTGCAGAAATATAGAAAAGAAAACAGCATGAGGTGATTGATAAATGACGTATTCATTTGATCAAGTAATAGACAGAAGAAATACATATTCGTTAAAATGGGATGTGAAAGATGGCGAGCTTCCTATGTGGGTAGCCGATATGGATTTTCAGGCGGCACCGGAAATCCTTATAGAAATCAAGAAACGATGTGAACATGGAGTATTTGGATATTCCATTATTCCGGATGAATGGTATCAGGCTTATATGGATTGGTGGAAAAGCCAGCACAATTTAGTGATAAAAAAAGAATGGATTTTATTCTGCCATGGAATCATTCCGGCTATTTCCTGTATTATAAGACAGGTAACAGCGCCGGGAGATAATATCGTAATTCAGACACCGGTTTATAATAATTTTTTCCCATCCATTATTAAGAATGATCGAAAGGTGCTTGAAAGTCCATTAATATACAGTGAAAATGGTTATCAGATTGATTTTGAAGATTTAGAAGTAAAATTAGCAGATGGGCAAACGACGATGATGCTTTTGTGTAATCCACAAAATCCGGGCGGAAGAATATGGAATAAGGATGAACTTACAAGGATTGGAGCATTATGCTATAAGCACAATGTTATGGTAGTATCGGATGAAATTCACTGTGATCTTACAGCCCCAGGATATGAATATACACCATATACATCCATTGATGAAAAATATATTCAGAACAGTATAAGCTGTATTTCACCAACCAAATCGTTTAACTTAGCAGGATTACAGTCGGCGGCAGTCCTAATTCCTAATGAGTCTATTCACAAAAAGATAGAAAGAGGATTTGATACGGATGAGGTGGCAGAAGCCAATTCTTTTGCAATTACAGCAGCGATTGCTGCATTTACAAAAGGAAAACAATGGTTAAAAGAATTAAATCAATATCTTTATGAAAATAAGAAATCAGCATTAGAATATATTAAAACAGAGATTCCACAGATAAAAGTAGTACCATCACATGCAACGTATTTATTATGGCTTGACTGTACCAATATAACAAAAGATAGTATGTACCTTGCAGAGATGATTCGAAAAAAAACAGGTCTTATTCTTTCAGAAGGCAGTATATATGGAGAAAATGGAAAACAGTTTTTGAGAATGAATATTGCATGTTCAAAAGTCACATTAGCAGATGGATTAAAACGATTAAAAGAGGGTATTGAGAACATATAAACATGTATTTTAAAGGAGGAAACAAAATGATTTACAGGAAATTTAAAGATTTAGAACTTTCAGCATTGGGATTTGGTACGATGCGTCTGCCTGTTTTAAATGGAGATGATTCTAGGGTGGATGAAGCAAAGACACAGGAAATGGTTGATTATGCTATGGCACATGGAATTAACTATTATGACACGGCATGGGGCTATCATAATGGCAATTCGGAACTGGCAGTGGGAAAAGCGTTGAGCAAACATAATAGAAAAGATTTTTATCTGGCAACGAAATTCCCGGGTTATGATTTGAATAATATGGATAAGGTGGAAGAAATATTTGAGGAACAGCTTAAGAAATGTCAGGTAGAATATTTTGATTTTTATCTGGTACATAATGTTTGTGAAATGAATATTAACCAGTATCTTGATAATGAAAAATACGGAATTGATACGTATCTTGTAAAGCAGAAAAAAGAAGGACGCATTCATCATCTGGGATTTTCTGTGCATGGAAGTTATGATGTGTTAAAACGTTTCTTAGAAGCATATGGCGACCATATGGAGTTCTGCCAGATACAGTTAAATTATCTTGATTATACGTTCCAGGATGCAAAAGCAAAAATAGAATTATTAAATGAATATCAGATTCCGGTTTGGGTAATGGAGCCACTGCGTGGTGGAAAATTATGTTCCTTAGATGAGGAATGCAGTAATATCTTAAAGGGTATGCGCCCGGAAGAAACAATCACTGCATGGGCATTCCGTTTCCTTCAGTCTATACCAAGTGTTACCGTGACGCTATCCGGTATGTCCAGTCTTACACAGATGCAGGATAATATTAAAACATTTGAAACGGATAAACCACTTAACAAAGAAGAATTTGATACCTTACAGCAGGTAAGTAAAAAAATGCTTGCAAACGCCGGTGTTCCATGTACGGCATGTCATTATTGTACCAGTCACTGCCCACAGGGACTTGATATTCCGGAATTACTGAAGTTATACAATGAACATTTCTTTACTGGTGGAGGATTTATAGCTCCGATGGCACTTAGTGCTTTGCCGGAAGACAAACTTCCATCTGCATGTCTTGGCTGCAGAAGTTGTGAAAAGGTATGCCCACAGCAAATTAAGATATCAGAAGCATTAAAAGATTTTACAAATAAGCTTGGTTAGTAAAAACCTCCGGAAATCTTTTCCGGAGGTTTTTTTTATATGTGTTGTTTCTTGGGAATTTTGAAGTTGGTAATAAGTCCAACAATTTGTCCGGACAAAATAACGGTTAATAAAGAGTACCACAATCGTTGCAAAGGAATGTAGGATATTGAAAGCAGTAAAACAAACAAATCACTTATAAGATATATCCATTGAATTTTTATCTTGGTCAGATGCGCGATACTCATGGCAAAGGCATCATCACCACTGGTAGCTCCACCAATACGAACACAGAGCCCGGCACCAATACCGATGAACATAGCACCAACAATAGAAGCAATAAAAGGATATTGATATAAGTCAGGCCATAATGGAGGGAACAATTCACATATTTTATAAGTGATGGAAAAACTGATAGTGGATAATGCAGAATATGCAATAAATTTTTTGCCAAGCAGTTTTACACCAAGAAGATAACAGAGTGCATTTAGAATAAAACCGGATAGAGCGGGCGAAATGTCAAACCAGTGTTCAAGCAGGAGGGTTAATCCCAACACACCGCCTTCCGTAATACCAGAGAACGAATGTATATGATATAAATAAAATGCAAGAAATGTACTGCTTAGAATGGCGACCAGAGAATTTATAATTCGTAAGCGGGAAAACATAATATAACCTCATTTCTATGTATTCTAATATTTTAATAGTATAGCTTGTCAGATTTTAATTCACAAGTATATAAAACTGTAATTGAAAATTTTGAATGTTATTTTTATATAAAGGTAATTTTTTTTCAATATTGTACGATAGTATTATAAAGAATGTTTCAGTAAACGGATTTACTGGGAAAGTTTTCACGGAGGAGAGCATATGAGTATAAGAACACAGACAAATCGAGACTTTGTTTCTGTGCAGTACGAAAATGTTCAAAGAAATAAAGATTTATCTTTAAAGCATGTTCATTCGAATGTGATAAATTCCGAACAAAAAGAAAAAACAGATAATGGTGATACTTTGACTATTTCCGGCGAAGCTATGGATAAATTGCATAGTGAAGAGGAAAAATCCTTGTTAGAATCATATCAGGAACAGGTAGAGGCTGGGAAAGAAGCAGCAAATGCGTTCGAAGATATGGCTAAAATGATGGAAATAGCAAGGAGAATTGCAAATGGCGATAAAGTACCGGCAAAAGATGAACAGAAATTAATGGAGTATAATTCTGAACTTTATCAGGCAGCAAAGTCAGCTTCTATTTTAAATGAAGATAAAAATCACAAGAAATACAAGACAATGTTTGAGGATGAAGAGGAAACAAAAGATTCAGATGAATCAAGCAGCAGTACGGAGGATGCAACAGAAGTAGAAGGGATAGAAGAAACTTCATCGGTTGAAGGAACTCAGACGGAGAGTGTTCCCATAGAATGATTTAGTAGTATCGTTTTCAAAAAAGACTGCAACAGCAGTCTTTTTTTGTGCTATACTGATGTGTGATTGATGTAAGAAAGAAGAATAGTATGAATACAAAGATTAGAAAATATAATAGTCAATATGAAAAAATGACAGAAACTCCAATTCCGATATTAATTCTTTCACTGGGACTTCCGACTACAATCAGTATGCTTGTCACTAGCATTTATAATGTGGCAGATACTTATTTTGTAGGAAAACTAGGAACAAGTGCAAGTGGTGCTACCGGTATTGTATTTGCGTTAATGGCTATTTTACAGGCATTTGGATTTATGTTTGGACACGGAGCCGGAAGTATTATCAGTAGAAAATTAGGGGCAAGACAAATACAGGATGCATGTAAATTCGCATCTACCAGTTTTTTCTTATCTATTCTATCAGGTGTGGTTATCATGATTCTGGGTATTATTTTTATTAATCCCTTTATGAGACTTCTTGGTAGCACAGACACAATTTTACCTTATGCAAGAACATATGCTTTTTTTATTTTACTGGCGGCTCCGGCGATGGTGTGTAGCTGTGTTATGAATAATATTCTTCGTTACGAAGGAAGAGCTTTTTTTGCAATGATTGGACTTACATTAGGCGGTATTCTTAATATAATTGGAGATGCCGTTTTAATCTTTGGATTTAATATGGGAATTGAAGGAGCCGGAATCGCCACGGCAATTTCACAGTATATCAGTGCACTTGTATTATTATCCATGTTTTTGCGTGGTAAAACAGAAAGTAAGCTTGCTCTTCGATTTATTACAAAAGACAGCAAAGATGTAGTGGAAATTATAAAAGTGGGATTTCCAAGCATGATGCGACAGGGACTTGGCAGTATCTCGACCATGGTATTGAATCAACGTGCAGGAATCTATGGCGATGCGGCTATTGCAGCGATGAGTATTGTGGCAAGAATTTGTAATTTTATGTTCTGTATCGGTCTTGGCATTGGACAGGGATTCCAGCCGGTTGCAGGATTTAATTATGGAGCAAAGAAGTATTCAAGGGTTAAAAAAGGTTTTTATTTTACAAGTATGTTTGGAACGGTTTTGCTTGGTATATTTGCAATTTTGGGAATGATAAATGCAGAACCATTGGTTAGATTTTTCAGAGATGATCCGGCTGTAACTGATATTGGAACATTTGCGCTACGGATTCAGTGTTTTTCATTATTCTTTATGCCATTTGCGGTCAGTGGAAATATGATGTTTCAAAGTGTAGGAGAAAGTAAAACAGCGACCTTTTTATCTTCTCTTAGGAGTGGACTTTTATACATTCCGTTATTGCTTATTTTACCTGCTTTTATTGGACTTACCGGAATTCAGATATCGCAGACTGTAGCGGATGTTTTAGCAGGATTTATTACAGTGCCGTTTGCACTTTGTTTTTTCAAGAAACTTCCGAAGGATAGGATAGAAAAAGGAGTTAATTAGTATGCTGAATCGTTTTTCAAGAACAGAAATCTTAATAGGTGAAGAAGCACTTAATGCTTTAAAAAAAGCACGTGTTGCAATCTTTGGTATTGGAGGAGTTGGCGGTTATACGGCAGAAGCCTTGGTGCGAAGTGGAATTGGACATTTTGATTTAATTGATAATGATACGGTTAGTCTTACAAATATTAATCGGCAGATTATTGCGACTACGAGTACGATTGGAAAATATAAAACGGATGTTATGAAAGAACGAATGTTAGATATTAACCCCGATGTTGAGGTTGTATTACATCCTTGTTTCTTTCTTCCAGAGAATAAAGATAAATTTGATTTTTCAAAATATGATTATGTTGTAGATGCGGTAGATACCGTGACTGCAAAGCTTACCATAATTGAGGAAGCAAAAAGGGCAGGAGTACCGGTTATCAGTTGTATGGGAGCCGGTAATAAATTGGATGCAACACAATTTGAGGTGGCGGATATTGCAAAGACAAGTGTGTGTCCACTTGCAAAGGTAATGCGTCGGGAACTAAAAAAAAGAGATATAGAACATGTGAAAGTTGTATATTCAAAAGAGGAAGCAAAGAAACCACTTATGGACATTGAAGATTGCAATAAGCGTGCGACACCAGGCAGTATTGCATTTGTTCCATCCGTTGCAGGACTTATTCTTGCAGGGGAAGTCATTAAGGATTTGTGCAAGAATTAGTCAAAAAGGACTAATTTTGTTGTTTTTAAGTAGAAAAAATGGTATTATATTAATAACTTTAAATCATGTTAAGCTAGTTGTAGGAGGACACGGGATGGAAAATTTGATTCTGAAGTTGCCAAATATAACTACGAAGAATTATTTTACTGAGGATTTATTAATATTTCTATTTATCATTTTTTCTTTAGTAGTTGGAATTTTATTATGCTTTTGGGGATACAAGTATTTTCAAACGTTAATGATTATTGCTTGCGGTCTTTTTTTTGGTTATTTAGGAGTTAAAATCATGCTTTTTCTTACAGCACAGCCTATTTTACAGATGTGCTTTTTTGTTGTCTTCACATTTGCTGGCTGCTGTTTTGTTTATTTTATAGCAGTTATTTGTTCTTTTATAATTAAGAAAATAAGAATTAAAAAATTCTTAGATAAAAATCTGTATTTATTAACAAGTATTCTGGGTGCATATCTTATTTTCTTTATTACTTTTAGCTTTATATATCGTGAACGTATAGTTTGTATTCTCATTTCATCGTTTATATCGCTCATTGGTCTTACCTGTCAAAAGAAGAATGAATTAAAAAGACCTCATTTTCACTGCTATGATGAGATTTTCAAAATGAAACCTTTAAAAGAAAAGGAGACAATTGATGCTTGACGTACAGCGACGAGAAATAAAATATTTGGTCAATGTTATAGAAATGACACAGTTAAAAAAGATTTTATGTCAGACTATGACAAAAGACAAACATAATGGCCCAAGTGGATATCGAGTCCGTTCTCTTTATTTTGATACTATGAATGACTCGGATTTTAATGAAAAAGTAGAGGGCTATGATAAAAGACAGAAGATTAGATTAAGGGTATATGATGACAATTATACATCGGTCAAATTGGAAATGAAAACAAAACAACGAGATTTTCAAAGAAAATACTCCTTGATTTTATCAAAGGAAGAAGCAACAGAAGTCATGCAAGGAAATTATTCGTTTTTGCTAACACGTCCGGAATCTATAGCAAAAGCGATATATACCAAAATGTCAACTTGCTGTTACCGACCAAAATGTATTGTGGAATATGACCGAGAAGCTTATTTGGTTGATTCGAATGATATACGTGTTACCTTTGATCAGAATTTAAGGGCGACGGAAGTTAATTTGGATTTATTTGATGATAATTTGATTCTTTATCCTGTTTGTAAACCAAGTGAAACGACAATGGAAGTGAAATACAGTGGATTCCTTTTTTCCTATATAAAAAATACTATCAGTAAATTGGACAAACAGCAGATATCAAACAGTAAATATTGTAGAGCAAGAAAAATATCAAAACATGGAAAACTATAAATGAAATGAGGTAGCTTATGAAAGAATATTTATATGAAAGTTTATTAAACACAACAGGATCACTCACTCTTTGGGATGTAATCATTAATTTTGCTGCTGCTTGTATCGTCAGTGTCTTAATTTACACATCTTATCGTTTGACGCACACAGGAACGGTATACAGCAGAAAATTTAATATTTCGCTTGTTATGCTGACACTCATAACGACCCTAGTAATGAATGTTATAGGAAATAATATTGCACTTTCATTAGGTATGGTTGGTGCACTTTCTATTGTAAGATTTCGTACCGCGATTAAGGATTCCAGGGATACGGCTTATATTTTCTGGGCGATTGCAGTAGGTATTTGCTGTGGTGTATCAGATTACTTAATTGCAGGAATTGGAACATTCGTTATCTTTCTTTTCTTAATTATATTTGGTCTTGTTAAAGACAATGAACGCATTATGATTATTATCAAAATGGATTCATCGGAATTAGCGAATATTGATAACAGCATGTTATCCTATTTTAAAGGAAAAGCAGTACTAAGAGTGCAGAACAATTCAATTGATAGTAAAAAAGCAGAAGTAATATATGAAGTTTCGGACAAACTCTTACACAGATCTGAAAAGAAAAATGGTAGTTTTGCGAAGTTTTCTTCAGAGTTAGCAGGAGTATCTTCAGTCAGTTTAGTAAGACAGGACGATGAAATAAGCCAATAGGGGGACAAAAATGCTTCATAATAAGAATTGCATTTTTATGTTATGTATAGGCATTATTGGGATGACTCTGCTTTTGGGAATTGGAGTTGTGACAAAGATTTTTTTGTACAAAGACAATCAGAATGCAGGTAATTATCATGAACTTTTACCGGATAATTCCACAGAAGAACCACTTGCGTATATAAATGAGGACTTTACAGTTGCGGAAGGATTCCATTCTAATCTGCCGATTGTTATTCTTTCGTTAGATGGAGAAGTGCCGGAGTATAAATCCTTTTCGGCAACAGGAGAAGAGAATATTATTGAAAATACTGATCCGTATACAACAGGAACGGTTTCTGTTATCAGGGATGAGAATGGAAATAATGATTTATCAGATAATCCGGTTTATTATAGTCAGATGCGCATAAAGAAGAGAGGCCACACTTCCTATAGCTATGATAAGTCACAATACCTTATTAAAACTGTTAACGAAGACGGGACAGACAATGAATCGGACATACTTGATATGGGGGCTGGTGACAGCTGGATTTTAAATGGAAGTATGGCAGATAAAAGCATGATAAGAAATTATCTTGCATATAGAATTGCATCAGAAATTGATGGAAATATGATGTCACCGGACAGTGAATTCTGCGAAGTGCTGATTAATCGAGATGGTACTTATGAATATGTGGGTGTATATCTTTTGATGGAAACGGTATCAAGGGGCGAATCACGAATTGATATAGAACAGTATAAAGAGAAAAATGTGTATTCCAGTTACATTGTAAGAAGAGACCGATTTACCAATTTTGATGTAATGCTTAATACGTATGGACGAATGAACAATCTCTCTGAACAATGGATTGGGCTAAAATATCCTTCTGCAAATAAAATTACGGAACAGACAAAACAGTATATTGAAAATGATTTTTCAAAAACGGAACAGATTTTGTATGCAGAGGATGAAACATATTTTAAGATATATGATAAATATATCGATATTGATACTTTTGTCGATTATTTCTTGATTAATGAGTACTTTGGCAATTATGATGCCGGAGAACACTCAACTTACATGTATAAGAATTCAGGAGATTTGCTAAACATTGGTCCGGTATGGGATTTTGATCAGGCTATGAATAATTATTTTGCTGAAGAGATTAAACCTGCAAAATTGGCATTTCAAACAAAGCCAATTTTTGACCGATTAACTAAAGATCAGAGATTCTTAACAGAATTAAAAGAGCGATACAGTAAACTGCAAAGAAAAGAATTATCCGAAGAGCATGTTTTTTCTGTAATAGATGAGACAACTGATTACCTTAAATCAGCAAGAGCAAGGGAATGGTATCGTTGGGCAGCTGATTATGAAGATGGTTCATTTACTAATCTTCACAATTATTATTTGCAGGATTATATGAAAAATGGAGTTGTAATCAGTCGTTTTAATGACAATTATGAGCAGGAAATATATAATATTAAAAATTATATACATCATCATAATACCGTGATTCAAGAAGAATTGAGTAAACTGATGAAATCAGCTAAATATAACAGCTCAATTAAAAATGAGAATGAACTATTTTTAATTATGATTATGGTCTTATTCCTGGTACCTTCATTTTATATTAACAAAAAAGGATAACAAATGAATACTTTAAACACATTGTTGAATTCTATAATTACATCAGAGCAGGTGAAACCAAGAAGTTATTTTCTAATAGAGCTTCAGACTCCGGAGATTATCTGGGCAATTCGTATCGGCTTTATTGGGGCAGGTTTATTTGCACTATTCATTTTTATTGTGATGAGAAGAAAAACTAAGGATGGAGAGTAAAATATGTTATTTTCAAGTATTGTTTTCTTACTATATTTTTTCCCCATAGTATTTATTCTTTATTATTTAGTTTCTTTTTCCAGAATGCTTCAAAATATAGTATTGTTACTGGCGAGTCTGGTTTTTTATGCATGGGGAGAACCTGTGAATATTCTGCTTATGCTTGGCTCAATTGCTTTTAATTCTCTTATGGGGTATTTGGTACAGGGAATTAGAAAAACAAAACCAAGAAAAATCATTTTGATTATTGCAATTGTTGTTAATTTATCTGTTTTATTTTTCTTTAAATATTTAGGGTTTGTATTAAAAACGATTGGGAATATGTCAGGGACAGAAGTTTTTGATTTTCAGATTGCATTGCCGATTGGTATTTCTTTCTTTACTTTTCAGGCATTGTCCTATGTAGTCGATGTATACCGTGGGACTACAAAGGCAGAAAATCCATTTTATGTTGGATTGTATATTGCTTTTTTCCCACAGTTAATTGCAGGACCAATTATTCAATATAATACGGTAGCAGATCAAATCAGACATAGAAAGTCAAGTATTAATAAGGTATCAGTGGGTCTATGCCGATTCACCACAGGACTTGGAAAAAAAATACTACTGTCGAATTGCTTTGCTGCAATTGCAGATAATGTATTTCAATGGTCAGCAATTGGAACAGATCGTTTGCAGGTACCGGTGATGCTTGCCTGGCTTGGAAGTATAGCTTATACATTACAGATATATTTTGATTTTTCAGCGTATTCAGATATGGCAATAGGACTTGGACTATGCTTTGGCTTTAAATTTGGGGAGAATTTTAATTATCCCTATATTGCGGATTCAGTTACAAATTTCTGGAAACGCTGGCATATTTCTTTGACGGACTGGTTTCATGATTATGTATATTTCCCATTAGGGGGAAGCAGAGTTAAAAATCAGGATTTTATGGTGAGAAATATATTTATTGTATGGCTGTTAACCGGAATTTGGCATGGAGCAAACTGGACCTTTATTTTCTGGGGACTAATGTATTTTGTATTGCAGCTTGCAGAGAGGTTCTTCGAATATCCTCAAAAAATGAAGAGTCGGTTTTGGAGACATTTTTATACATTAATGGTGGTCAATGCAGCATGGGTAGTATTTAGAGCAGATGATTTGTATCAGGCAGGCCGCTTTTTTATGAATATGCTTGGAATCAACCGAAATGGTTTTTACAGTTCAACAGCAGTTATGTTGATACGTGAAAACTGGGTATTCCTTCTTTTAGGCATTATTTTTTCCACACCAATAGCAAGGAGCATGAATGAAATGCTGTATAAAAAACCAAACACAGCAATAAACTATTTATACACACTTGTTTATCCGGTAGGAATGCTTCTATTATTAGTGGTATGTGTCAGTTATCTTGCAAGCGGAACGTATAACCCATTTATTTATTTCAATTTTTAGAGGTACAAATGGAAAAATATATACTAAAAAAACAAATTTTTGCTTTCCTGTTTATTATCGTTGTCTTTGGATTTGCGGGCTTTAATTTTCTACATACCTATGAGCCGCTGAAGGAAGTTATTATGACATCAGATGAGCTTCAGGTGGCAGATATAGACGGTGTAATTACAAATGAATTGTATGGGAAAATGGAATTTATTGAAGCCTATTCCTATGTTCAGTTACTTCTTGATAAAAGGGAATACAATAACTTTAATGTCATCAAAGATGAAAATGGTTTTTTACAATATGCTTCCTTTTTTAGAGAACAGGATACAAAAATTTTTGATTATGCATTACGAGTAAAAAGATTACAGGATTATGCTAATGCAAATGGAACAGAAGTTTTATTTGTGGTAACTCCTTCAAAATATGATTATAAGAATACAGTATTAAGAGAAGGGTTATCGGTGAATGATCCATCAAGTACGGTAAATGAGTTAATGTTTGATTTGAATCGTCTTGGGGTTAAAACATTAAATCTTTCAGAGACGATGCCCAATAATGAAATGCCTTATGAAGATATTTTTTTTAGAACGGATCATCACTGGACAGTTCCGGCAGCATTTTATGCAACAGGGACGATTGTCGATACATTTAAAGATGAGTTCGGACTTGATTTAGACCCGGATGGTTACTATATGGATATTAATAATTATCAAGAGGAAACTTACTATGGTGGTATGCTTGGCTCGATGGGCAGAAGAACAGGTGCAGTTTTTTCAGGAGTTGATGATTTTACAGCTTTGTGGCCACGATTTGAAGGCGATTTCTATCGTCAGTCCATGCTAAATGATGGAAAATTAATAGAAGACTCAGGTTCCTTTGAAAAAGTATTAATGAATGAAGATGCTCTTTTGGGAAAAGATGATATTTATTCTGGTTCACAATATTCACTGTATTTAAATGAATTAAGAATATTTGAAAAAATAATAAATAGTAATAATCCGGATGGATGTAAAATGTTTATGATACGAGATTCTTATTTTTCTCCGGTTATTGCTTTTATGATGCCAATGTGTGGAGAGATAGATGCAATATGGTCACTCGAGGAATCAGATAAGCTTGATATTGAAAACTATATAAAAAACAATCAGTTTGATTATATTGTTATTGAAGTTTATCCATATAATATTGACGATGCTGCATTTAATTATTTCAAGGGAGATAATAATTGAAAAAGAAGGTAAAGTACGGAAGATTTTTGCATGATAGCAAAGGAAAAATATGGTTTGTTATAAATATGTTTTTTACCATTATATATTTGCTATGGAGAACTTTTTTCACCATTCCTGTTGAGTATGGATTGGTGTCAATTATTGCGGGTATAGCACTGCTTATAGTAGAAGCACTTGGTATGGTTGAGGCGTTTGTTCATTATACGAATATGTATTCTGTTGAAAACTATCCTTTGCCTGTTGTTCCGGATGAGTTGATGCCGGATGTAGATATTTTCATTGCTACATATAGTGAAGAAACCAAGCTGTTATATAAAACAATCAATGGATGTCTGCATATGCAGTATCCGGATAAAAGTAAAGTCCATATTTATTTATGTGATGATAACCGAAGACCGGAAATGAGAGAACTGGCATTACGAACGGGAATACATTATCTGGATCGTCCTGATAATAAAGGAGCCAAAGCCGGAAATTTAAATAATGCATTAAAATATAGTAATTCGCCTTTAGTGGTAACATTAGATGCAGATATGATTCCAAAGCATGATTTTCTTTTAAAAACGATACCGTATTTTGTTGATAATGAAATAAAAAATAGAGGAAGAAAAGAAGAAGACAAAATAAAACTTGGATTTTTACAAACACCACAGTGTTTTTATAATCCGGATTTATTTCAGTTTAATTTGTTCTCAGAAGCCAGAATTCCAAATGAACAGGACTATTTTTACAAAGATATACAGGTAGCCAGAACAAGAAGTAATAGTGTTATTTATGGTGGTTCTAATACGGTTTTACTTAGAGAAGCATTAAATTCGGTTGATGGCTTTTATACAGATGCTATTACCGAAGATTTTGCTACAGGTATTTTGATTGAAAAGAAAGGATATGTATCTTTAGGAGTTGGTGAACCACTAGCTTCTGGAATGTCTGCAACAGATCTTCAGGGACTTGTTCAACAGAGAATACGATGGGCCAGAGGTGTTATTGCAACCGGAAGAAAAATGCATATTTACACTTCCTCCAAACTTTCTTTTTCACAGAAAATGAATTATTGGGCATCCATATGGTATTGGTATGCGCCTATTAAGAGACTAATCTATATTATGTCGCCAATTATGTACGCGACCTTTGGATTTATGGTCTTTAAGTGTACGCTGATACAGGTATTGCTATTTTGGCTTCCTATGTATATATCAAGTAACATCAGTCTGAGGATACTTAGCGGAAATATCAGAAATACGAAATGGACGGGTATATATGAGACAGTCTTATTCCCATTTATGTTCATTCCTATTATTTTAGAGAGCTTTGGTATTACGTTAAAGAAATTTAAAGTAACAGATAAAAACGAACAGCAGAATCAGAAGGGAAAGAATTTCCTTTATATTGTACCGTTCCTGATTTTAATTGTTTTATCTGTAATCGGTATTATTCACTGTATTCTGGTTATGTTTGACAGCGGATCTTTTGGACCAATTGTTGTTTTATTCTGGTTAGTTAATAATCTGTTTTTTCTTGTGATGTCCATACTATTTGTAGATGGCAGAATCCCATATCGAAAATCAGAAAGAGTATCAGATACTATTGCGTGTACCATAGATAATGGTGTTGATGTATTAGAAGGAGTAACCAGAGATTTTTCGGAGACAGGTATCTCAATATTATTGGATAAACCATATTATATGGAAGCTGAATCCATGGTAGATGTCGAAATTAAATGGCACGATTATGTAGCAAAGTTAAGTGCACAGATTGTTTTTGTTGTTAAATGGGAAAATAAATGGAATTATTCAATGTCAATAAAGGATTATATGGGAACATATGATGATTATTTGCAGATTATTTATGATCGTATTCCAGTTCTTCCATTAGAGATTAAAAGAGACAGCGGAAGTTTTGAAGACTTGAAACTCAACACTACAAAAAGAGTTGTAGCTCCTTTTTTCCAGAAACGTCAGTATCCAAGAATTTTACTAAATACCGATGTTACTTGTAAGGAAAAGACAGATGGAAAAATCAGACTTAGAGATTTTAATTACAGGTATGTTAGTATTGGAACAGCTGCAACACCCGAAAAAATAACTATAGGAATAGCAGATGACAGTATTTGGTTTAGATGTCGTTTTGAATCCGAAATACGTCCAACAGAGCGTTTGTATCAAATAGAGAATATTGATGATATTATGTCGAATAAAAAAGAATATAATATACTTTTACAATGGCTTACTAAAACGCATGAAGAAGCTCTATTAAAAGACAAAGAAAGAGCAACCAAGGAAAAGCAAGCGGAGAGGGAGAATCGAAATAAAGAATTTAATGAAAACAACTTCATTTAAGCGGATTGTAATAGTGATTGTCTTTTGCGTATTAATTTGTATGGGAATCATAGTATGCTCTCGTTTTGCAAATAGAAAATTAGATTTTGTAAAGCAAATGAGCAATGGAATGAATCTTGGAAATGCACTTGATTCCACGAACTTAAGAGATTATGATCCGGATGCATCAGAACTTGATTATGAGACCTTCTGGAAAAATCCGAAGATTACACGGGAACAGCTTACCGCCATTCATGATGCAGGGTTTAAAACAGTCCGTATTCCAGTGACCTTTGAAGATCATCTTGATGAAAACTTTATAATATCAGATATTTGGATGGATAGGGTAGAAGAAGTAATTAAGATGGCATTAGAAGAAGATTTGTATGTTATCATGGATTTGCACGGAGATACATGGCTTGATTTACAAGTGACGCAAAAGGAAGAAATAAAAAAACAGTTTGCTATCGTATGGACACAGATAGCTACACGCTTTTGTGAGTATGATGACCATCTTTTATTTGAAGGTATGAATGAGCCAAGGCTTCGTGACAGTGAATATCAGTGGACAGAGGGAACAAAAGAATTAAGAGACTTTGTCGATGAATTGAATCAGTTATTTGTAGATACTGTACGCAGTACTGGTGGAAACAATTTGGAACGCTATCTTTTGATATGTCCATATTGTAATGGCCCTTGGCCTGATACAGTGAATGAACTTGAAATCCAAAAGGGAAATATTATTGTTGCAGTACATATGTATCGTCCATATAATTTTTGTCAGAACGAGGAAGGAACAGCAGAGTGGGATAGGGAATCATTAGATGATACAAAAGAAGCAAAAGAATCGTTTGAATTAATGAATAAAGCTTGCATTCAACATGGTATTCCGGTGATTTTTACAGAATATGGATGCATTGATAAAAATAATGAAGAAGAACGTATTGAATGGGCAAAATACTATATGGAATTATCAAAAAAATATCAGATACCATGTATTTGGTGGGATAATGGAAGTACATATCAAATGCTTGATCGCAATGAAATAACGTGGAAATACCCAGATATTGTTAAAGTTATCGTTGGAAATAATTAGAAGAAAATGATTGAAAAAAGAATTAAATAAAATGAGACAAAAAAGCGTGGTTACAGAGCCACGTTTTTTTGTTATAATAAGATTTACGGATAAAGATGAAGAATCTTTGGAAAGCAGGAAAATGAAACAGAATAATATTAAAGAGAATGAAAAAACTAACGATGGATTAACCAGATTAAATAAATATCTTGCAGAGTGTGGTGTCTGCTCCAGACGAGAGGCCGACACGTTAATTGAAAAAGGGAAGGTTACGGTTAATGGACAAACTGCTGTAGCCGGTATGAAGATTGGAAAAGCAGATGTAGTAGTGGCAAATGGTAAAACACTTAGCAAGAAAAATGAAAAAGTGGTACTTGCCTATTACAAGCCGCGTGGCGTTACTTGTACGGAAAAAGATAAATTTGCAGATAAGACCTTAAAGGATGCTTTTGATTATCCGATTCGTGTCACCTATGCAGGACGACTTGATAAAGATTCAGAAGGATTACTTTTAATGACAAATGATGGTGAGTTGATTCACAGACTGATGCGTGGAGACAATCACCATGAAAAGGAATATATTGTAAAGCTTACAAAAGAATTACCGGCTGATTTTAAGGAAAAAATGGAAGCAGGAATCTTTTTAAGTGAATTAAACCGTAAGACAAAGCCGTGTCAGGTGGAGATTATCGGACCTTACACGTTTAGAATCATTTTAACACAGGGTCTTAACAGACAGATTAGACGTATGTGTGGCGAACTGGGACTTAAAGTGAACTCCCTGCAAAGAGTAAGAGTAGCCAATATTACACTTGGTAAATTAAGACCGGGTACCTTTAGAAGATTAACAAACGAAGAACTGGCAGAATTATATGGAAATTTAAAGGAATAAGGAGCATAAGTGATCATGGATGTAAAGGAGAGAATGAAAGAACTGATTGAACGGTTAAATGAGGCTTCTAAGGCTTATTATGCACAGGACCGTGAAATCATGAGCAATTACGAATATGATGCACTTTATGATGAATTAACAGCACTTGAGGATGAGACAGGGATTGTCATGTCGAATAGCCCAACTGTTAATGTAGGATACGAAGCGGTTGACAAGCTTCCAAAAGAACGACATGAAAAACCGATGCTTTCTCTTGATAAGACCAAAGACAGAGAAGAACTTAAGAACTGGTTAAATGGCAAAGAAGGACTACTGTCATGGAAACTGGATGGATTAACCGTAGTTCTTACTTATGAGGATGGTAAACTTACAAAGGCAGTCACCAGAGGAAGTGGTGAAGTGGGTGAGGTTATCACGGGTAATGCAAAAGTATTTAAAAATCTTCCCCATAAGATTTCTTATCAGGGGAAATTAATCCTTCGTGGCGAAGCTGTTATTAAGTACAGTGATTTTGAAAAGATAAATGAGAAGATTGAAGATGTAAATGCCAGATATAAGAATCCCAGAAATCTTTGTTCCGGATCTATCAGACAGTTAGACAGTAAAATTACAGCAGAAAGAAATGTACACTTTATGGCTTTTTGCCTTGTAATCGCTGATGAGGTGGACTTTCATAATTCAAGAGAAGAACAGTTCCTGTTTTTACAGAAACAGGGCTTTGATGTAGTAGAGTATGTAAAAATTTCACCAGATACGATTTTACAGGCAATTACAGATTACGAAGAAAAGATACAGACCTACGATATTCCTTCAGATGGACTTGTGCTTACTTATGAGGATATCGCATACGGACAATCACTGGGAAGAACAGCCAAATTTCCTAGAGATTCCATTGCATTTAAATGGAAAGATGAAATCAAAGAAACCATACTATCTGAAATAGAGTGGAGTCCGAGCAGAACCGGACTGATTAACCCGGTCGCTATTTTTGAACCGGTAGAGTTAGAGGGTACAACCGTCAGCAGGGCAAGCGTTCATAATGTCAGCATTTTACGAGCACTTGAACTTGGAATCGGAGACCATATTACAGTTTATAAAGCAAATATGATTATTCCACAAATTGCAGAAAATCTGACGAAAAGTAATAACCTTACAATCCCAGAGAAGTGCCCATGCTGTGGAGGAGAAACACAGTTAAAGCAGATGAATGAAGTGCAGTCTTTGTATTGTATTAATCCTAATTGTGATGCAAAAAAGGTAAAAGCCTTTGCTTTATTTGTAAGTCGTGATGCATTAAATATTGATGGTTTATCAGAAGCAACACTGGAAAAATTCCTTGCAAAAGGGTTTTTGCATACCTTCGTAGATTTATTTTATCTTTCACGTTATGAAGATGAAATTACAAAGATGGAAGGCTTTGGTGACAAATCCTATCAAAATTTGATTACGGCTACTATGAATGCAAGAACGACAACACTTCCAAGAGTGATTTATGGACTTGGTATTACCGGAATCGGACTTGCTAATGCCAAGATGCTTTGCCGTGAATTTGCCTATGATGTCGATAACATGATAGATGCTGATATTAAGCAGCTAAGTGAAATTGACGGTATTGGCGAGGTATTGGCGAGTGCATTTTACTCTTATTTTCATGTAGAGGAAAATAGGACGCTTTTATATGATATCTTAAAAGAACTTACCATTGAAAAAGAAGAAATCGATTACAGTAATGAGCAGATCAATGGAAAAAGTTTTGTGGTAACCGGAAGCCTGATGCATTTTGAAAACAGAGATGAATTGAAAGCAAAAATAGAGAGTCTGGGTGGCAAGGTAACGGGAAGTGTGACCAATAAGACAACGGCTTTAATTAATAATGATATTGCTTCTAATTCTTCCAAGAATAAAAAAGCCAAGGAACTTGGTATTCTAATTGTGACAGAAGAACAGTTTATGGATGAATATTTACAATAGAGAATAAAGAAGTTATTATAGTTAGATAGATTTAAAAAAGGAGATTTTTGTTATGCCAATCAGAATTCAAAATGACTTACCTGTAAAAGAAATACTGGAAAATGAAAATATATTTGTAATGGATGAAAACCGTGCTATGCATCAGGATATTCGTCCGCTGCAGATTGGAATTTTGAATCTGATGCCGATTAAACAGGATACAGAATTGCATTTACTTCGTTCAATGTCTAATACACCACTGCAGGTAGATGTAACCTTTATTAAAATGAACAGCCATATTTCCTTGAATACATCAGCTACTCATTTAAATAAATTCTATGTAACATTCGATGAAATAAAAGATCAGAAATTTGATGGACTTATTATCACAGGAGCACCACTTGAGCAGATTCCGTTTGAAGAAGTGGATTACTGGGAAGAGCTATGTGGCATCATGGAGTGGTCAAAGATTCATGTGACTTCTACATTCCATATTTGCTGGGGTGCACAGGCAGGTCTTTATTATCATTTTGGCCTCAATAAATCTGTTCTTGATAAGAAACTATTTGGAATTTATGAGCATCGTGTATTAAACCGTAAGGTACCATTGGTACGTGGATTTGACGATACCTTTTATGTGCCACACAGCCGTTATACAGAAGTATCTGCTGATAAGATCCATGGCTGTGAAGCATTGACCGTCCTGGCAGAATCCGATGAAGCAGGAGTCTTACTTGCCATTGCAGACGGCGGAAGACAAATCTTTGTACAGGGTCACTTTGAATACGACCGCAGAACGCTGGAAAATGAATACAAAAGAGATGTGGCAAAGGGAATTGAAATCGATCCGCCATTTAATTATTATCCGGATGATGATCCAACCCAAAAACCAATGCTGCAATGGCGCGCACATTGCAACAATCTTTATACAAACTGGTTGAATTATTATGTATATCAGAATACACCGTATGAGTTGTAGGCATGTAATTTTAAAGGAGAAGGAATATGCCTGCTCCTACATTTATTACTTCTGAAAAACAACTGGTTAAACATAATTAGTGAGAAAGTTACATATAATAATATAGGCCTTGACGTACAGAAAACTGTACAGTATAATAAAAGTACGGAAAACCGTACATGAAATGGAGGCATATTATGTTAGCAGTTAATTATACAAATCTTCGTGATAATATGAAGTCCTATATGGATAAAGTTACAGAGGATTATGAAACAATGATTGTAACAAGAAAAGACAATAAGAATGTAGTTATGTTGTCAGAAGAATCATATAATAATTTAATGGAAAACATTTATGTGATGGGAAATAAGACTAACTATGATTGGTTAATGGAGTCAAAAGCACAATTAGAAACTGGGAAGTTGTCAACACATAATCTGGTAGAGGTCAATGTTGATGAATAAAGTATTTACAGATAATGGTTGGAAGGATTATGTATATTGGCAGACAGAAGATAGAAAGACATTAAAGAAGATTAATATTATTATTGAGGATATATCAAGAAATGGAAATGAAGGAATTGGTAAACCAGAATCACTATCAGGCAATTTAGCTGGTTTCTGGAGCAGAAGAATCAATGATAAAGAACGATTAATATATAAAATTGATGAAGACAATATATATATTGTGGCATGTCGTTATCATTATAATGACAAATAGGAAATTTATATGTACAAGATTATTTTAGAGAGTTCAAAACTTTTTGTTTGTTACTATTCACAGTCAAATAAATAAATAAATAAAAAGAGCTTACTCTGAACA
>CAZAQH010000035.1:0-21899 GCA_964487395.1 uncultured Lachnospiraceae bacterium
TATCATTTGGGAACAAGTTGTTTTAGATTCTTATTTTTTTCTGCAAAAGAAGTTTCCAAAAATAATTACACCGATAACGTCTACCAGAATCACTCCCAACGCCACGTATACTGTCCATGATGGAAGTACATTTTCACCCAGAAGCATCACGAGGATTACAACGTCTATAATAGCAAAGCAAACGCCCATTCCTCTACACATTTTTTTGATATTGTATTGTGATTTTTCTGCATCTGACATCGTATTAAAACCGGCGATCAGTGCACTTCCTCTTCCTGACAAAAAGGCAATTGTCATAATAAGAAACAACGCAAATACAACCCAGATTATCCAAGATGGTCCATTTGAAATATCATGCAGTGTCATATCAATTCCTCCCGTTCATTTCTGTTTAACTATTCCACTACTATTTTAACAGATTCTGATTACATCTCAAGTCCTTCCACAAATTTCTCAATTGTTTCATTTACCATCTGTGGATTGTCGGTATTGGAATTATGACCTGCATTTTTTATCCATACAATAGGTAAATTCTCTGTTGCGGTCCATTTTTTATTATATCGCTTAGTGGAACCTGCCTTGTCGAACTCCCCGCACATTAGAAGTGCCGGACAGTCTATTTCATATGGCAATTCTTTTTCAATTGCTTCTGCAAGAATTCGATATCCATGACATGTCAAATCGCAATAATCCGATTTTGTATATTTCTCCATCATATCGCGCATTAAGTTTCTTCCATATTCTGTTTCTGCACAGCCCTTTGAACCAGCTCGTTTCAGGGGTTCCCAAGGATAAGGTCTGTAAATCGGCTCTGTTCTTTTTAATAACCAGATTTCAGCAGCCGTCATATATTTTCTCTTTAAAGGTGCGGAATCAATAGAAATAAATCCCTTTAACATTCCCGTATGATTTTGCATAAAGGCCTGTCCCACATAACCACCCATAGACTGACCAATAATAATCGGCTTTGTTATCTTTTCTTTCTGCATTATCTCATATAAATAATCTGCCTTATCCGCAAGTGAAAAAGTTAATTCAAACGGACGGGAAGCATTATGTCCAGGTGCATCCCAGACAAACACATTATATTTTCCTTCAAAGTACTCTATCTGTTTATCAAACAAATGATGGTCGGCTGTCAATCCCGGCAGGAAAACAAGCGTCTGTTTATTTTCATCCACCATATCTATCCAGTAATGTATCGTTCCTCTTTTTGTTTCAAAATCTTTTTCTGTCATTGTATTCCTCCTCGGACTGTATCAGCCACTTTAAATTCATTATAGGTTCGTTGACCGTTTTTGAGAAGACCCTTACTTGTATCTTTTTTCATATTGTGTTATATTTTAATTGTTCTATATAGAAATGTTCTACTATGAACGGAGGATGGATTTGGAAACAAAAGGTGGATTTTATATTACACAAATCAAGCAATTGCAGGATCGCATTTTTCAAAAGCTGCTTATAGAAAATGGCTTTGAAATCAGTGGCGGGCAGGGACGCATTCTCTTTGTCTTATGGGAAAAAGATAATCTGACCGTAAGCGAAATCAGCAAAGAAACTTCTCTTGCCAAAAACACGATATCCATTGTTGTAGACGGGATGGTTAAAAAAGGGATTGTAGAACGAACGGTTAATCCGGATAACCGACGTGAAGTTATTATTTCTCTTACTGATTATGCAAAGAGATTACAACTTCGATTTTCGGAAATCTCACAAGAGATGAATACTTTATTTTATCAGGGATTTTCGGAAAAAGAGCAGTTAGAATTTGAAAAATATCTTGCACGAATACTGAATACTCTGCTTGAGACAGAAAAAAACAATTAATGTAGATTGGGAGGTTTCTAATGATGACAAAGGAAGCATTATACAAATTTATCGACAAGCAAAAAACGATTTTTGTTACATCTGTAGACGAGGACGGATATCCAAATATTAAGGCAATGTTTGCTTCAAGAAGACGAGAAGGTAATTGTTTATATCTCACCACAAATACTTCTTCTCTTCGTACACAGCAGTTTTTGAAAAATCCAAAATCATCTGTCTATTTTTATGCACGAAAGGGCTTTAGCTGTGAAGGCGTTATGCTTATAGGCACGATGGAAGTATTACAGGACCTTGAGAGTAAAAAATCAATCTGGGAGACAGGTGATACCTTATACTATCCACAAGGCGTATCTGATCCAGACTATTGTGTGTATCGGTTTACCGCAAAAAAAGCAAGACATTATCACAGATTGAAAACAACGGATATTGATTTATAAATGAAATACCAATTGGAAACTCATGCCGTCATTTTCCTGTGTGGCAAATATTTCGCCCTCCATCTTACGCATGATTTCACGGCATATATAGAGACCAAGCCCATTGCCTTCCTGATTAGAAGTGTTGCTTCCTCTGAAAAAGCTGTCAAACAAATGGGGCATAGAACATTCACAACCCCATTGCTTTCTACATCTGTAGCTACAATATTTGTAATTGCTTTGGATAATAAAACCTTTTGAAACGGAAAACTCAAAATTAATCCTAAAAATGCACCCAGTAGTGCGATAGCAAAATATTTAATCACGTAAATGCCTTTGATGCTTAAGTCCTTAATACCAATTGCCTTCATAATACCGATTTCTTTATAATCTTCCTGTATGGTGAAAACGATGGTAAAGCGCAAAATCAAAAATGCAATTAAGATTAAGCATACACTGACTATAATCAAAATGGCTGCTATCAGCATGTCGAAAATATAGCACATTTTTACAGTAGCTTTATCTATATTGGATATGATTTGGAAGTCATTATTTTTATATTCTTCCTGAAATTTATCCTTATCCAGATAATTAACACTATAAATCAGAGTATGAAAATTGTTCTGTATACTGTCATCCATGAGGGTTTCATAATCAATATCAGAGATAAAAGCTCGCTTAAATCCCAGCATTTCGCTGCCAAATACGGCATCTTTCGCTGCTCCCACAAGTGTAAAATCCAGGGTGACATCACCATTTTTAATTCGAATTTTGTCACCTGTCTGCAAATTATTTCTGTCTATCTGATTTTTGGTTAATGCAATTTCTCCTGCATTCAGAACCAGTGGATTTCCTTCTTCATCAAATACCTTTAAAAAATTCTGCGGTGCCGTTCCCAGTGATAACGTATTTCCTCTGTCATACTGTCTTTTTCCGTGTTCTTTTGCAGAATCTAAAATCTCGATATTTTCATCTGTTAAAACAAACACATCTGCCACACCATATTCACGAACCGCGCTGCACTGTTCCAAAAAATCGTCCATTGGCAAACGTTGTTCTTCGCCAGTCATAACAATCAATTGATCCGGTGTATTTGCCATTTCCAGAAAGTGATCCACTGCTCCCGCAATCGTAATCAGGTTATTTACACTGCTTGCCAAAAACGTAGCTGCCATAATAATAAACAACAGCAATATAACATTCATGGTCTTTTTTCTCTTCAAATCTTTTTTCAGTATATGTAATACCATTTTCATTCTCTCCTCATTAATCCTCTTTATCGGTATGTGGTCATTATAAAAGATGAATTATTAAATAATCCTTAAATAGAAAAAAAAGAGTACATTTTTTAAATGTACCCTCACTTGACTATGCATGTTTGCTTATTTTTTAATCAATGCTACTACCTGTTCCAATGTAAGCCCTGTCTTTTCTGCTATCACTTCAGGCTCCAAAACACCAATTAAATTTTGTGCAATTTTGGTCTTTTCTTCCGCTCTGCCTTCTGCTCTGCTTTTCATTTCAATAATCTTCTTTTCTTCCCATTCCTGCATATATCTTACCCCCAATTCCTCATTCTTCTTGACTTGGTGTACCTTTGCATGAATTCTCTTTAACCGTTCATTTTCTTCTGCCCGTCCTGGCAGTTTTGAAGAATCTTCTACAAACTGCAAAAAATCAATTAGTTCCTGACTAACCTCTTCTTTATTAGTCCCCTTTGTATTAAGAAAAATCTTGATTGCACCATCTTTTAATTCTATATTGGAATCTTCTTCACAAGTGTAATGGAAGGTATACCGGTACCGGTTCTTTCCAAACAAATCAAATGGCATAATCATAACCATATAGGAATCATTCAACTTATTGAAATTAATTTCGCCTGGTTCTAATAAAGAAACATCCATGTGTGCCTGATAATAGCGACTTCTTTTCCGAAGATTATATGTGTTATTTTTCTGCATCTCTGCATTATATATGGTTCTTTCTTCATCAAACGAAAAGATATCCAGTCGTATTCCTCGAAGTTCTTTTGAAAGTTCTAATGTTTTTTCTTTCTGTGTTTGAATAATTTGTGGTATTTCCTCTCCAAGACATATCGATAATACATCCTGGCAGATTATAGGGTCTTCCATAACATTATCAAACAAAAAGCGGTCTAGCAGATTGAGTTCTTGAAACGGTTTCATTTTTTCCTGATTCATTCAGTTCCTCCTTTGATTGTATCACATGAGCATCAATTTCGAAAGAATGATTTTAAACAGCCAATACTTCAATAAAATGAAACTCCGCGATTTAATTATTTGGTTGTTGATTGAAAGTTTTGGCAGATTTGCCTAGGTGCCTCTACGAGACTTTAACAAGAAGAATAAGACTAACTTGTGAAAAAATTGTATCATAAGTGCATGTAGCATGCAATCTTTTTTATGGTTCTATTACACATTTTTGACCTTTCTCAAAAAAAATCCCCTTACATAGATTTGTCTACATAAGGGGGTATTTTGGTAAGTATAGGGTTTATCATGCTGCTGTTTCATTCGAGAATGATATATTAGATAAAACTTTATTGAGTCCTACGCCCAAAAGTGAAGCTATTACGCATTTAATAATATCTCCCGGAATAAATGGAAGGGATACGGTTAGGGCTGCTACTTTAATATTGAAGCCGTTGTGGAAGCACATAAACAGAATGGCAAAAATGTGCTGGATTGGGATTCCTAAAAAGATGGTTACCAGTGCATATCTTATGAAATTTCTTTTGCTTCCTTTGCAAAGGCTTATTACAATAACTGCAAAGAGAAATCCGAAATAGAATCCTCCTGTTGGTCCAAATAATTTGCCTGGTCCTGCACTTCCTGCGGAAAAAACCGGCAGTCCAATCAGTCCCATAAATAAATAAACCAAAATGGTATATGCGGCATGCTTTGGCTTTAAAATCAAACCAATCAGATTCACCATTACCGTATGTAAACTTAATACAATCGGCGTAAAAGGAAGTGGGATAACCAAATAGGATGAAATACTTAAAATTGTAACGCATAATGCTATTTTTGTCATACTTTGAATATCTAACTTGTTGTTTTTCATTGAATTAATTTCCTCTTATATTTCTGTTTTGTTAAACTCTTATGCTGATTTCTCCTGATGAAAGGAGTCCTTCTGTATTATCTTCGTATCTTACAAGTAATCTGCATTCATCATCTACATCAAGAACAAGGGCTTTGCGGGAATCATTACCCGATAGAACGTTTACTTGTTTTCCAATCGCAAGGCTTTTACTTCTATATTTTGCTGCATAATCGATTTGTTCCATATGATTATAGTAATTCATAAAACGACTAATGATTTCTGCTGCCAGATGGTTCTTTGCATCATTTTGTGGCAGATCAAAAACAGTTCCTGCTATATTATTAAGTTCCTCCGGAAATCCATTTTGTGGTTGATACACATTAATGCCAATTCCAAGGATAGCATAATCAAGCAAACCACTTTCCATATCAAGGGAAGCTTCGGTTAAAATGCCGCATACTTTTTTCCCATTCATAAAAATATCATTCACCCATTTAATCTGTGCCGGTTCACCTGATACTTCTTCAATGGCTTCACAGACAGCAACTGCAGCAATTGTAGTAATTCTGACAGCCTGTTCTGCTTTCATTTCATTCGGACGAAGAAGCAGACTCATATAGATGCCGGTTCCAGATGGCGAAGCAAAGCTTCTCCCACGTCTTCCACGTCCAAGTGTCTGTTCATTTGCGATGATAACGCTTCCTTCTAATGCTCCCTGTACTGCCTTTTCGCGAAGCAGAGCATTCGTGGAGGTTACCGTCTGCAATACCGTAATATCCATATTTTTGCATTCTTTTTGCAAATATTTCGCAATCCCCTGTGGAGATAAAATATCTGTTTTTTCAGAAAGGCAATATCCTTTATTCGTAACCGCATCTATAGAATAGCCTTCATTTTGAAGTGCCTTGATATTTTTCCAAACTGCGGCTCTTGATATTCCAAGCTGTCCTGCAATCTCTTCTCCCGAAAAATAGACGCCTTTACTTGATTCAAATAACTCTATTAATTTTTGTTTGGTTGCCATCGATGGTCTCCTTTGCTAAGCAATTGTTAGTATAACAGATAATTGTATATTGTCAACTTATTTTTATTGTAGGGTTTACATTCTGCATAATAAAAAAGAGACTGCTTTTTCATTACGCAATCTCTCACATCTCCTATGAAAAAAGATATTGATATTTTCTCATTTGTTCATTCAATACTATCTCTACCCGTTTTCGCTCCTGTAACGGGTAATTGCCTGCCAAGTCAAGCAATTCCATTACCTCATTTCTTGTAAAATTAAAATGAAGATTTGAATAAAAAAGTTGTTCTGAAATATCCAATTGATCATCAAAACTGGTACATAATGTTTTGGATTTTACTTGTGGAATTAAAGTATAAACATCCTGATCCATAGGATAATCCATCTTTAAATCGGACAATACACCTGCTCCATTATCAAATATAGGACAGTATGAAAATTGACCCTCCGAATTCATTAGGACTGCTATATTATGAGTGTGACGATCTTCATTCAAAAAAAGGGCATCTATTGTAAATAATTTATTCATATAAATTCCAAAATCTTTTAAACCTGTAATTCTTTCAACCTGATTAACCAGAAAAATAAGCCGTTCTTTTAATGACGAAATCTGATAAATACTTGTATTCAGACTTTTATTAAAAAAAGTTTTGAATAATCGCTCCAATGTTATAATCTGCCATCCATCTTCTAAAAAATTTCTACTTTTCACTCCATGATATACTTGACTTTTATATCTAATATCTTCCAAATCATATAAAACAAATTCTTCTTCCAATAAGGTTGATTTTTTTAGTAAATTTGAAATAATATACTCTGCCAATCCCTCATATCCCAAATAGTCTGCCTTATACCAATAATCATTATTTTCCCACTTTAATTGATTGCCTTTTGAAGACTGACGGTCATTTTTTTTAATATCCTGTTCGAATAATTCTATCAAATAATCACCTCTCAATTCTAATCCAAAAATCGTCTTCAGCCATTCGGCCTTCCGTTTTTTCAATAATTAAAAGCGGATCATAAAAAGGAAGGTTTAATTCACCTAATACTAATTTCATTTTGTCTCGGCTTTCCGGAAAACATCTGGATTTTAAAAACTCTTCATAAAGTGCAAAATCCGGGTGTTCTTCAATTCCAAAAGCTCGAAATAAAATATTGTCTGTAAAATTTTTAATATAAACCGTCTGCTTTATTTCATCTATATCAATTATGGTGCATATTTTATCTTTATACATATAAAACATGCGTAAAGGATATACTTTTTGTGGAATCCGTATTTTTTCAATATAATCCTTATCTGTTTTCAGTAGCTCAAGTAAAAGTACAATTGGTCCATTAATTTGTGTTCTGCCTGCTTCCCATCGTTCCACAGTTGCTTTGGATGAATTCACCAATTCCGCAAACTCTTTTTGTGTCATTCCCAGTTCTTTGCGAATATTTTTTATTTGTTCTCCTGTTGTGTATTCTGGCACAGCAAATATTTTTTTTCCCATATACCATCACCTCTCAAAACCATTAAACCATCATTTTAATGGTTTTTCAAGTTATTTTACCCTCATTTTGATGGTTTTATGCATTTTTTTATGATAAATGAAAACAAGAATTGAAGAATTACAGATACAAAGAGGGTGATTACAAATGCTACCAAAAAACGCAGGGATATTTTAAATGTAAAGAAATTCACTGCCCACATAAAGATAAAGGTATGAATCAGGTATAGATAAAGTGTATGTTTGCCAAGAAAAACGGTTACAACATCATACCATCTCCATTTTGCTGCTATAAAGATAATAAAGCAAAGGAATATTAAAACCATGTAAATTTGTATTTTAATTTGTACTTCCGGGAGTTCCATTGTGTGATCAATTAAAATATCATTTTTCATAGCAAAAATACTTGCAATTCCAAAGGCTATTGCAAGGTATACGCCAAGGATATCAATTACTCTTTTACATATTTTTTCATATAAGGCTAACAGTACACCTATTAAAAATGCATAGTTGGATATAAACCAGAAGTCCTGCTTATCTGTGGTTATTAAAAAATAATTGATTATCAAAGTTGCAGCTAATAGGAAACCGGCTCTTAGATGTTTATTTTTAAAGGCAAACCAGATAACCATAAATGCAATGTAAAAAAGAAAGAGAATGGTCATATACCAGAAATCATCTCCGATAAGCATATCCAGCCAATCCGCCCCTGTCTGCAGGCTGTTTGACAACAGATTCCTGATAAAATCCACAATTAAATAAGGGATATAAACCGAAAAAAATCTTTTTAGAATAAAAGGCAAGCCAATTCTATTGTCCCCGGCAGATTTGGTAAGTCCATAACCGGAAAACAAAAGAAAAACTGCAACTCCATATGGACCTAGTCCTGCAAGAAAATGACGAAATGTTTCAGCGCCTCCTTCTAATGTATAAAACCAGGACCACCACTCCGCATAGTGCGAAAGCATTACCATTAAAATAGCAATACCTCGAAATGATAAACTCGCTTTTTTGGAAAAAATAGAATCTGCTGTTTGATTCATGTAAAATCCCCCTATCAGCCGATTGACTTTATTGCACTTACTTATTACAAAATAAAGAATCTTATTAAACCTGTGTATTCACACCGTTGACATTGACGTGTTCATTTTCCTCCATAGGGATAATCAGATATTTCTGGTCCCCTATAATCTGGGATTTGATTTGGTCAGCCTTTTCCGGTTTTACGCGTAACACAACATCATAGGTCTTAACGTCATTTTTAAATTCTTCTTCATCACCAAGCAGCTGTTTTTGTTCTATAATCTGACTGCGCAGCTGTGTCACTTCTTTTACAAGTTCCTGTTCATGCTTTATTTTTTCATTATCCTGAATTGCTTTTGCATCAATCAGGTTCTTAACCGGCGGTAGTTCCTCACCAAATTCTTCCTTGCAGGTCTGTTCAATTACATTTGCAATTTCTTTTTTGACACCGCTTTCTTCTAATACCTGTGCAACCGTTTCAGCAGTAAGAATCATCGGATTTTCTTCATTATCCTCATCTTCCTCATCAAGTCGGTTATTAAGACTATCCTGTATATTTAATAAAATCGTATCGCTCTCTTCTTCGTCCGGTCCTAATGCATGCTTTACAATAGCATGGAATGTCTGTTTCTGTTCTGTGGCTGTAAGTCTTGCTCCACAACCTAACACTCCTTCGATAAATTCTGCATGAGAGTCTTTTGCATCACGAATAAAATAATCGGTCTTGTGAATGTCTGCACTGCGGTCTAAGAATGCGGGGAATAAGAATCCCACATCCGGAGTACCTACCACCCAGTCACGAATACGCGCACCAATTCTGTTCTCATCCTGACGATAGCCAAGCCCAGGCTTAGATAATGCAACCGGACAAATTGCACAGAGCAGGTAATCGTATACTTCTTCTGATTCGTCCAGTTTAATATTGTCGTTGGTTCGGCTCATAATATCGTATGTATCGTGGAAAATAAGAATCAGATAATTGCCTACATATTGGTAATGCTCAATGATTAAATCATAAAGTCTCTCCAATAAATCTGCATTGGAAAGATTGCTTTCTCGCAGCGCCATGAAAAACTGTTGTCTTCCACCGACTACTTCCTCTTCTAATGGAAAATCAAGTTCCAAAAGGTTATTTCCTACGGTACCGGAAAGTGTCTTTTTTGCAATATCTAAATATTTATAAAATTCCTCATCATCCAGATTTAAGAAGGTTTCATTTAATTCCACTACTTTATTCTTATTAGCGTCAACGTAACAGCCACACATTTTTGTAATGGTGCAGGTCTCCTTCTTTAGTCTTCTTTTCAATTCCATCATATCTGTTCTTTTCATTTTAATCATTCCGTTTCTTATGAATTTTGTGTTTTTATCATACCACATTTTACATTCAGAATGAACTTGTAAATTAGTAGGAATTTCTTTTATTGACAGAAAGCTGTTTGTGGAATATATTAAGTGTATTAATAGTATTAGTACACTTAATATATGCGAATATGAAAGAAAGGCTGGTCAAATTATGATTCAAATTGATTATCAGGATAAGCGTCCCTTGTATGAACAGATTATCGAGAAGTTTCAGAACTTAATTGTCCGCGGAATCCTGACCGGAGACAGTAAATTACCTTCTGTACGGAATCTGGCAATTGACCTTTCCATTAATCCCAACACGATACAGCGTGCCTATCAGGAGCTGGAGCGAATGGGCTTTATCTATACGGTAAAGGGACGTGGCAACTTTGTTTCCTCTGACACAAGTTGGAAGCGCAACGAAAAAGAAAATAATATAAAGGAATTAAATACCATTCTCGTTAAGTTAAAAGAACTTGGTATAACACAAAAAGAAATTGCTGATTTAGTAAAAGACATATACAGCAAGGAGGGGCAGCAATGATAGAAGTAACTGGAATATGTAAAAAATACGAAGACATAATGGCACTGAATAATGTCACAGTAAATATTCAGGAAGGCAGCATATTTGGTCTTGTCGGAACAAATGGCGCCGGAAAAAGTACATTACTGCGTATGTTGTGTGGCATTTTAAAACCGGAAGAAGGAAAAATTTTAGTAGACGGTGAAAACGTATTTGAAAACGAATCCGCAAAGAGAAAGATTTTCTATATCTCGGATGATTCCTTCTTTTTCCCGAATGCAACCGCACATGATATGAAGAAATTTTATGAAGGCATTTATGAAAACTTTGACAATGACCGTTATTTTGTCCTGTTATCAAAATTCGGATTAGACGGAAATCGCAGAATCTCTACTTTTTCTAAAGGTATGAAAAAACAATTATCCATGATTTATGGTGTATGTGCAAAGACAAATTATTTACTTTGTGATGAGACCTTTGACGGATTAGACCCTGTTATGCGCCAAGCAGTAAAACGAATCTTTGTAGCAGAACTGGAAGATAGAAACATGACTCCTATTATCGCATCTCACAACTTAAGAGAACTTGAAGATATTTGCGATCATGTAGGGCTGTTACATCAAGGTGGTATTTTATTATCCAAGGATCTTGAAGATATGAAGACGACGATTCATAAGGTTCAATGCGTATTTTCTGATATTACCTCTAAGCATTCCTTCTTAAAAATGGTTGATGCGGTTCATACCGAGGAACGTGGTTCCTTATATACCATTACTATCCGTGGTGAGCGAAAATGCATTGAAGAAAAATTAGCAAAGGTAAATACCGTCTTTTCTGAGATTATACCTTTGTCCCTGGAAGAAATATTTATTAGTGAAACGGAGGCAGCCGGCTATGACATCAAAAACATTATTTCGTAATTTATTAAAAGATGACCTGAAGAAAAAAAGAGGGCTCTTTATCGTAGCTTTGATTGTATTTATTTTTGTAAATCCAATTTCCACATTAATGTATGGAGAACGGCTTTTATCATCATCCAATATTACTTCTATGGCTGAACTGAAAGATTTTTTCATTTCACATATTTCCTTTGCATACTGGGGCAATAGTATACTGCCCGTTATGCTGGCTGTAATTTTATCTGTTTTTGAATTTATGTATTTATTTTCCAAGAAAAAAACGGATTTGTATCACAGTCTTCCCGTGAAAAGAAAAACTTTGTTTTTCAGTCATTACATCAATGGCTTATTGATGTTTGTAACCATTATGGCAGTGTCGATCCTGCTTAATGTTATTTCTCTTGGTATCAAAGGTTTTTCAGGTGGTGAAATTTGGCTTACTGCAGGCTTGGCTTTCTTGTATGCAGTTATCTATTTTATACTGTTTTATAATCTTTGCATTGTTGCTGTTATGTTAGCCGGAAATTTCTGGATCAGCATTTGTGCAATTGGAACCTTTATCTTTTATATACCATTAGTGATAGAGATTATAAACGGCTATTTTTCCAGTTATATGTCAACTTACTACATGACATACAGTAGTCTTTATTCTCCTCCTGTTTTGCTTTCCGTTATATCTCCTGCCCTTTCTCTTTTCAATGTGCAAGGTTCAGAAGATTATAAATTGGTTTTATTAATTGCAGCAGTACTTTTGTCAATTGTCTTTTTGGCACTTGCTATATGGCTGTACCAAAAACGTCCTTCCGAATGCAGTGGACGTGCGTTGAGTTTTCCAAAGATAGAAGCTTTTGTACGATTTATAATTATAATTCCCGTATCCTTACTTGGCGGTTATTATGTACTTTCGCTTTTCTCAGGTCTTTCTCCACTTTGGTTCTGGTTTGCCTTTTTATCAGCAGGCATCCTTTGCCATTGTTTATTGGAAATTTTATTGCATTTAGATTTTAAATCTATATTCCGTCATAAATTGCAACTTGTTTTTTCTATTGCAGTTGCTGCTTTGATTGCAATATGTTTTCAGTATGACTGGATGGGTTATGATACCTATCTTCCGGATGCCGATAAGGTTGAATATGCTGCCGTAAGTCTTAAAAATATAGACACCAATATGAATGGATTTGAATTCAAAATAACTGAATCCGGACCAGACCTTATATATACTGATAAAAATGAATATCGTTTAAAAAATATGAAGCTCACCAATTTAGATGATGTTATAGCACTTTCTCAAATTGGTATTACTCAATCTGATGAACTGTATACAGACCGTTATCAAACATCAGCAAATCGTGTTATTTTTAAAGGTTCTTATAATACAGCCAGCATGAGTGAGGATGCTCCCATTGCCGAATTTTCCGTTCGCTATCATTTAAAATCCGGTAAAGATGTATATCGTAATTATATGGCTAATATGGACGACTGCGTAGATGCAATTGCTCCGATTTATGATAATCCGGAATATAAAAACTGGTCTTTCCAAGCGGATGAAATATATAAAAGCGGATATGTTAAACAGATGGAAGGATTTAATGCATGGGATGATAAAATTATGTCTGTCAGTGGAAGTGACATGGATAAATTTTTCGAAGCATATCTGGCTGATTTAAATGAGTTATCGATTCATGCACTTCAAACAGAAATACCGATTGTTCGACTGTCTGCAGTTTATGAGGAAGCAAAATTAAATAATTATTATGCTACTTTTGATGGTTATTATATCTATCCTTCCTTCAGTCGTACAATAAATGTAATGAAGGAACTTGGTATAGAAGAAAGTTCCTGGGATAATACCATTGATTCTGAAAAGATAGTAAGCATTACTTCCACTGGATATTTTGATGATTACAGCAAGGTATCGAATGTCACCTATATGGCAGAGAATCCAGCGGATAAAGCAAAGATAATAGAGCTTGGCCAGATCTTAAAAATAGATTCTTTGCTTAGTAACTATGAGTTGTATCCAACGGAATCCCAGTATTCCTTTGAAATTCAATATATTTTGGAAAATGGTATCAGAATAAACACCTATGCTTCTATACCAAAAGGACGACTTCCTGATTTTGTAATTGAAGATTTAAATAAACAATAATCTATTGGATTTAAAAAGACGTGATTTCGAGTTGAAATCACGTCTTTTCTTTATTTTGTGTATATACTTAAACTTTATTTTTCCTGCTTTTTACGATTATCCTGCATTGCCTGATATTCATCCAGGTTATATTTTTTGACAACCTTTATCTCACCCATGTCAATTCCACTCTGTGCAAAGAACATATCAAGATAGGTATCTACAGAAACAAATACCTGGAACAGCGCTGTTTTTGTAACCCATTCTCCGTTTGTTCCATTAAGTGTAACCGTATGCCAAAGTGTATTATTGGTGAAAATGGAAATCGTCATCTGAGCAAGTTCGCTAACATCGGATTTCATTTTCATTGTTAACTCGTAAAATCCTTTTTCCGGTGTATGAAGTGCGAACTGATTGGTACTTCCTGCAGATGTATCCAGTCCGGTTAAATCAAGTATGGTCTCTCCAATAACCTCTGCCGGTTTCATGAATATTTTATCTTTTTTATTATCCTTTGGTCTGTTGAGTTCTGTTATCTCATCTTCACCATTCATCAGATGTTGTGCTGCAATAGAAGTTTTTAATACCTGAAGAATGTTATTGGCATTGCGCATCAATTCGCCACGTGTTATACGTCCTTCTTTTAAGCCTGCTGCCGTGTCATCATCATTTGTATTGTTGTCTGCTTCTGCAACTACCATATATACATCATTCTGTGCGCGAACCATAAATGTTGTCTGAGAAATAGTCGCTTCCGGACCATTTTCTTCATTTACCTTAGCCCACCAGTCAGTCATAACAAGTCCTTTAAATCCCCAGTCCTGTCTTAAAACAACGGTATTTAAATCATAATTACCAGCTGTCCATATTCCATTAACCGGACCATAGGTCGTCATAACGCAGTCAGCATTTCCTTCTTTAATTGCCATTTCAAAGCCTTTTAAGTATATTTCACGTAATGCTCTTTGTGAAACAATTGCTTCTGTGAAATGACGCTGATGCTCCTGATTATTAGCCGCAAAATGTTTAACAGTTCCTTTTGCTCCATATTCAGCCATACCCTTTAACATTGCACATGCCATTTTACCAGTAAGGTAAGGATCTTCTGAAAAATACTCAAAGTTACGTCCATTTAAAGGATTACGATGGATATTCATACCCGGTGCAAGCAGGGCATCAATCTTATTTGTACGAAGTTCTTTTCCTTCCCATCTATACAGTTCTGTAATAAGTTCTTCATTAAAAGTACATGCAACAGATGTGCCATTTGGAAGTGCAAAGGCTTTTGTTCCACAATCCATTCTGATACCGGAAGGTCCATCAGCACATCCTGCTTTCGGAATCCCATATGCACGCAGAGACTCGGTAACACCACCAAAAGACCCTGCAATACCCGGTGTAACAAGTCCTGGACACATACCTTCTCCCCTGGATATATAAATGAGTTCTTCGTCTGTTAACTGTGCAAGAAAATCACTATCGGATACCTTGCCTTCCATAACATCCTTAAAGGTGTAACCTTTATTGCCTGTATAGGCATCCTCTTTTGGACGATTATCTGTTATCTTCTTTTGTAAATCTGTCTTTCTAAGCGGAACCTGTTCCGTTTGGGAAATAACGGTACCATCCTCATTAACTATTAACTTCATGCGTTCAAATGGAGCCGTAGGAGCGCATGCCTCATGAAGCTTTTGTGTCACTTTGTCTGTTTCTTCTGTAATACTTCCAGCAAGTGCCGTATCTCTGATACTTGTTCCAGCAAAAATCTGGTATTCTCCTTTTTCTAAAAGGAAGCAATTCTCATGACCGGTTACACCACTGTCATCAAAAGATGCCATTTCGGAAACAGAAAATGTAAAGGAAAGAATGTCACTTTCGCCTGACTGTAATTCTTTTGTTTTACCAAAACGAATCAGATTGCGAAGCGGTTTACTAAGTGCACCCTGTGGCGGGCAGTAATATACCTGAACAACTTCTTTTCCGAAAGTATTACCTGTATTTTTTACGAGTACAGAAAGAGATATGGTATCATTTTCTGCCTGGAATTCTTTTATCTCATATGAAAACGTCGTATAGGATAAACCAAAACCAAACGGATACTGTACTTTGTCTTTAGCTGCTGTTTCAAAATAACGGTAGCCTACATATATATCCTCAGCATAGTAATTGCGGTCTATATCTCCAAAATTAGCCGTCGACGGATAATCATTGATGTCATATGCAATCGTATCAGAAAGCTTGCCGGATGGCGTTATTTTGCCGGTTAAAACATCCGCAACACCATGACCACCTTCCATTCCGCCCTGCCATGTGTATATAACAGCCTGTGGGTTGTATTTTCCTACAAAGATCATATCCATAATATTTCCGACATTTAATACAACAGCAACGCGGTTAAAAGCTGCACATACATTTTTAAGCATCTGTTCTTCTTTATCATTTAACAGATAACTTCCCTGTGTCGCACTATTATCTTTGTCCTCTCCTGCTGTCCTTCCGATAATGACAATGGCAAGATCTGACTTAGCTGCCGCCTTTTTTGCCAAATCCTCAGATATTTCCATTTCTTCCTGGCACCACGGCTCCATAGCCCAGCCTTTGCCCTGATCAAACGGATGCTCTTTTACCCAGTCAGTATATGTTGTCAATAAGTCTTCATTTATACTAATGTCTTTATTCTCTTTTAAAGCATCTAAAATAGACACCACATAAGGCGCATTTACCATTCCGCCCGAACCGGTTCCACTCTTATAATAGTCAAACTGGATTCGTCCAAAAACAGATACTTTTTCATTATGTTGTATCGGAAGCGCATTATTGTCATTTTTTAACAATACACACCCCTCTGCCACTGTCTTTCTTGCTGTTAATGCATATTCCTTCCAGTCAAATGTAAATTTCATTATGTCGCCCTCCTGTATTCTTAATGCATCGTTGATTGCAAATTATACTCCTTCATAGTCAAAAGCCGGAATAAAACTTTCTTTTGCAGTGTTACCTTCCTGAATAAATGCATGCTCAATTCCAAGTTCTAATGTATAGTTAATTACTTTTTCATATTCACGTCCGGTGACACGGCGATTAAGCTCCGGGTACTGTACTATCTCACGTAAGGGGGTATATTGATTCATAATACTTAAATAAATATTGTCTCCATATGTATCGTGAAGATATTGAATAATGCTGCAGGAATCCTTCGTGTGCGCAGGTAAAATCAAATGACGGACAATAACGCCTTTTTTCATCATCCCATTCTCATCAAAAATCGGTGTGCCCACTTGTGAAACCATCTCATTTATCGCTTTTCCTGCCACTTCAAAATAGTCCGGTGCATTGGAAAAAGCCTTCGCAATCATTCTATCACAATACTTCATATCGGGTAAATAGATATCCACAAATCCCTGTAATCGCTTGATATTTTCCATTGTTTCATATCCACTTGTATTGTATACAATCGGGAGTACCAAGCCCTTAGATTTGGCAATACGGAGTGCTTCTATAATCTGAAGCACAAAATGACTTCCTGTAACCAGATTAATATTTGCTGCCTTCTTATCCTGCAATTCTAAAAAGATTTGTGAAAGTCTCTCAACTGTAATTTCTTTTCCGATACTGCCATTTGCTATCTGAAAATTCTGGCAAAAAACACATCGCAAATTACAACCCGAAAAAAAGACTGCACCAGAACCCTGACTCCCGGATATGCATGGTTCCTCCCACATATGAAGTGCTGCTCTTGATATCCGAAGTGTATTGCTTTCTCCACAATATCCTCTTTTTTCTGCTGTCCTGTCCACATTGCAATTTCTTGGACAAAGTGTGCATACTTGTACCATTTCATTTCTCCTGCCATAGAAAAACTTTGCAAACAATGAAAGAAATCCTGTATGCAGGGGAACTTATACACGTTACCTTCGCAGTTAACTCCGCCAGGCACCCTCACGGCACATAGGAGATTCTTCTTATGGCTGCTGCATTCCTGCCCTGACCAGATTCGTAGATTCCTATTGCGTAAGACCCAAACTTCAACGCCACTTACAAAGGGCTGCTATATAAGTTCCCTTCCATACAGGATTATCCTGCTTAATATTCAGTTTTTTTAGTATACTGATAATTCAGACATTTGTCAAATGTTCTTGTATTTTCTTCATTTTCAGTTTCAGTCGAAGCCCTCTAAAAAATTCGGTAAGCATTGTAGAGCATTCTTCTTCCAATACCCCTCGGATGATTTCAACCTGGTGATTAAATTGTGGCACTTGCAGGATGTTTAGAATAGAACCCGCACAGCCTGCTTTTGGATTCATGCAGCCTATCACAACCGTTTTGATTCTCGCCTGGACAATGGCACCGGAACACATCTGACAGGGCTCTAAGGTGACATAGAGAGTACAGTCCTCCAGTCGCCAGTCGCCCATTTTCTTACTTGCCTTACGTATAGCAGTCAGTTCTGCGTGGGATAAAGTGTTCTTATCTGTTTTTCTGCGGTTATAGCCTCTGCCAATTATTTGACCCTGATATTCAATCACACAGCCAATTGGTACTTCACCAATTTCAGATGCTTTTTTTGCCTGTGCAATGGCAGCTTTCATATATTTTTCCTGTATTTTCTGTTCTTTTGATTTTTTATTTATCATATTGTGTTTCCTTGTCTTTTCATATTCTTACGTCTATAATGGTATCATACTTTATTTTTTAACGGAAATAAATGTGTATTTTGAAAAGACTATTTGAAAGACAGGAAGTATATGGACATTCGTGGATTAAGCAAAACAACTTTATTAGATTTTCCGGGACATGTAGCTGCCACAATTTTTACCGGCGGCTGTAATTTTCGTTGTCCGTTTTGCCATAATGGTGACTTAGTTCTGGCCCCACAGTCTATTCCTGCTTTTTCTGAAGATGAGATTTTCTCTTTTCTTAAAAAAAGAAAAAATATATTAACCGGAGTCTGTATCACCGGTGGCGAACCCACTTTACAGCCAGACTTAATTGATTTTATGAAAAAAATAAAAGAACTGGGATACTTAATTAAACTCGATACCAACGGCTTTAAGCCTGACATTTTATTACAGGTATTAAAAGAAAATCTTGCCAATTATATCGCAATGGATATAAAAGCAGGCACATCCCATTACGGATATGCCTGTGGTTTAGCCTCTATTGATATGTCGCGTATCGAAGAATCCATTTTCATTCTTATGAACTCGCAGATTCCTTATGAATTTCGTACCACTATCGTAAAAGGAATTCATACCGAAACTGATTTTATTGAAATAGCTCATATGATTACCGGTGCATCCGCTTATTTTTTGCAGTCTTATAAGGAAAGTGACGGAGTCATTGATAAACAGTATTCTGCTTTTCCCACTGAGGAGTTGTCTCATTTCTTAACTCTTGTAAAGAGCGAAATACCGGTTGCATGCTTAAGGGGTATTGATGATTAGCAGACACATTTTTGTTATGTAAACTCATATTGCTACCGTTACACAATAATAGCCAAAACTTCCTTCTGAACAATCTTTTTTTGTCGGTTCAAATCCTTCAAATCCAAACATTCTTGCCGCCATAATCTCTCTTTCATGGTAAATCCCCGGTACGCCCAGATAGTATTCTTCTTTATCTTCTTTTTTTCCCAAAATAAGATATTGATAATTGTAATAGCCATGCAGCAAAAAACTGTTATGTGACAAGTGCTGGCATGTCTCTCTTAGTATATAAAAATCGGTTGGTGAAAGTTTGAGGAAAATTCTATCATTTGAAAAGGGATGTATGACTTCAAAGGTATCTAAAAGCTGCTCCCACTTGCTTTCGTATTGACGTGGTGATGCACACTCCGCCATTTTTAAGGATTCAGGTGCAGGTGTTTCATGTCTGATGACTTCCTGCTCTTGGAGGAATTTCTGCTCTTGTGCTACATCCTGCTCTTCTTCCAGTTGTTGTTCTCTGTAAACTATAGCTTCCTCATTCAATTCTTTTTTGATTGGCATCTCTGCCAGTTCTTCTTGCTGAATTGGAGTTTTAATTAATTCTTCTACTTGCGGTAATTTTATTGAAGCCAAAGTTTTTGGTACAGTTACCTGTCTTTTTTTTATCCGATTGACCCAGGAAGCTTCTAAAAGACGATTGCCCGGCAGTGTAATGGCAATATCTTTTAACTCTTCAATTGGAATTTGATCAACTCCTGCCGTTCCTCCGGTTATGTTACTCTTAAAATCGCCCTTTCCTCCAACTAAGGAAATTTCATCAAGCATTCTTCCATCTTTTGTCTTAACAGAAGTCGTAAATGTATCCATGCTTCCCAGTCCACTTATATGTATTTCTAATTTATGTGTGGTCTGATTCGATTCCCATTTTAGAAACCCTGCATTTCCAGTCTTAACTCCATTTTTTAATAGCGATATATATGCAATCTGTCTATCATACATAATGTCTGTCCTCCCCACGCACTGTCTCTTTCTATAATATGCCAATCACGCGGGATATATGATAATTTAAGATTGTTTACTCCAGACTATCCAGATATTTCATGTAGTCTACTACCATTAGTGCAATTTTAAAGGTAAGGGCATCATCGAAGTTACGCATATCAAGACCGATTGCTTTTTCAAGCTTTTCAATTCGATATACAAGGGTATTACGATGAATATAGAGCTGGCGGGATGTCTCTGATACATTCAAGCTATTTTCAAAGAATTTGTTAACCGTTATTAAAATCTCATCATCAATATCTTCCGGTGAGGTCTCGCCAAATACTTCTTTTACAAAGATTCTGCAAAGGTTAACCGGCAACTGATAAATCAAGCGGCCAATTCCCAATGTTTCATAAGAAATAACACGCAGATGGCTATAGAAGATATTACCTACTTCCAATGCCATTTTAGCTTCTTTGTAAGATTTGGATACATCTTTAAGTTCATTAACCGGAATACCATATGCTACACGAACACTTAACATGGCTTCGGTATTAAGCATATCAACAATCATATTTGCAGTTTCATCTATTTTTTCAGGTGTATCACTGTCATCTAATTCTTTAATCAAGATAATGTTTTTCTCGTCTACTGCTGTAACAAAGTTGCCACTTTGTGGAATGAAAAGGCTTTTTAACAATTCAATTACCACATTGTCCTTGTCCATTTTTGTCTCAATTAAATAGACAATTCTTTGTTTATCTACTTCAATATGTAGCTTCTGTGCACGATTATAGATATCTACTAAAAGCAGGTTATCCATAAGTAGGTTTTGAAAAAAGTTGTTGCGGTCGAAGCGTTCTTTGTATGCAATAATCAGGTTCTGTATCTGGCATACTGCCACTTTTCCCATGGTATATACTTCATCCCCAAATCCCATGGCGATTAGAATATAGGCTGTCTGCAAATCATCCATAACTTTAAGAAAATGGCAGCCGTTTATAACCTGGCTGTCTGCTTTCGACTCTATAAAATCATCTACTACACCATCAGAAAATGGGAGTTCCTTTACTGTTGATGCAACACGACCACTGTCAATATCATATACACAAAAATCTACTTTTGTAATTGCCTTTAATTCTTCAATACTGTTCTGGATAATCTGATTTGATATCATGTTCTAAACCCCTTCCGATTTCTTACTCTTATGATAAAGCATTCAAAATTTCTTTACAAGCAAAAAAGAATAAAAAAAGGAGATGCTTTCGCATCTCCTTTCGTAATTTTACTAGTTAGTAATAACCTGTTCTGTTTCTTTGTCAAATACGTGAATTTTTTCAACGTCAAAAGCAAATTTAACAACATCACCAGGTCTAGCTGTTGTACGAGAATCTACTCTAGCTGTGATAGGGAATTCTTCCAAATCAAAGTATAAGTAAACTTCAGCACCAAGTAATTCGTAAACTTTAATCTTAGATTCAAATACAGCTTTTGCTGTCTCGATATACATTTCTGAATCATATACATCTTCAGGACGAATACCAAATGTAACAGTTTTTCCAGCGTATCCACCTTCGATTAATTTTTTAGATTTTGCAGGAGGAAGTGGAATAGAATGTCCAGCAACAACGAGGCTTGCTTCTTCACCCTTTACTTCAACTACACCATCCATAAAGTTCATCTGAGGTGAACCCATGAATCCTGCTACGAATAAGTTTTGTGGTTTGTCATATAAGTTCTGTG
>CAZAQH010000036.1:0-21848 GCA_964487395.1 uncultured Lachnospiraceae bacterium
AAGGCAAAGGTCTGCAACACCTCTATCACCAGTTCAAATCTGGTTGGCGCCTCTTAACAAAATGGGAATATCACGTGAGTGGTGTTCCTATTTTGTTATAGATAAGCCACCAGATTTGAACTTGGTCAACATCTGGTTGGCACGGAAACAAGTGAAGTTCCTGTTACTGAAAGTTCAGAAGAAATTGAAATAACTAAAGTAAATGAAGACGAAAATATTGTAAAGCCGGAAATAAAAAAATATACATATGAAGAGCAGGAAAGAATAAGACTGAAATATGTAGATGTTCTCAAAAACTTTATTTTTGAAAATACATTTTCAAATGGTGTTTCAACTGGACATAAAAAAGAAGACAGTTACAATAATTATGGGAACAGATTTGAAACAGATGATTTTGATAAAGACCAGGTTTTAGAACTTGCATTCATATGATGAAAATGGATATATTATTGAAATTATCCGGTATATCAATTAGTAGTAGGTTACAGAATTTGCGAAATATAATGATTTAAGGTATAATCTACTGTAGACCTTAGTAAGGGAGTTTGATTATGTTTCGTTTTTACTATGTAATTATAATTTCGATACCGCTAATTATTTATTATATTTTTAAAGCTACTTATTATTATAATCACCAAGAACGCTTTGGTGATTATGATTGTTATAAACTAGCACAAAATATCATAAGAGCATTAAAACGCAGAGCCAGAATCAAAACCATTGGATATGGAACAGAACATCTTCCAAAAGAAAGTGGCTACATTATGTATGCTAATCATCAGGGAAAATATGATGCATTAGGAATTATGTCTGTGCATAAAGAGCCATGTTCTATTATTATGGATGCTGAAAGAAGTCGAGTAATTTTTGCGAATCAGTTTGTTAATCTTGTCAGAGGAATTCGTCTTGAACGAAACAATTTCAAGCAGCAAGTATATGAATTAGGCAAAGTAGTAGAAAAAGCAAAAAAAGGAAAAAAGTTTATCTATTTCCCGGAAGGTAAATACGAGAGAAATGGTAACAGACTGCAGGATTTTAGACCAGGCTCGTTTAAATGTGCTAAAATGGCAGAATGTCCAATCGTTCCGGTAGCTATTTATGACTCACATTTACCATTTGACTTTAACTCTTTAAGAAAAGTAACAACGCAGGTTTATTTCTTAGATCCAATTTATTTTGAAGAATACGCAGAGAAGACGACCAAAGAAATTAGTCTTATGGTCAAAGAACGCATAGAAGAAAAAATAAAGTATCTGGAAGAAAACAGGAAGAAATTAAACTTAAACAGTCATTTCAAAACGTATAAAAACATCTAAAATATAATACACGCGAAAATATCAGTAGAAATACTGATATTTTTTTGCAAAATGTTACTGACAGCAATTACATTGTGTGGAAGAGAATTTTGTTAGTGTAAAAAATATTGCCACTGTCATTTCATTTGTGCCATAATAGAATAGTAGAAAATAATGACTCATATCTTGATTGGAGATGATCAAATGAATGATGAGATAGAAAATTTAACCGGGATTATAAGAGAAAGCAGTAATATCGTTTTTTTTGGTGGTGCGGGTGTTAGTACGGAATCTAATATTCCGGATTTCAGAAGCTCTAATGGTTTATGGAATGAAAAACTCAAGATTAACTTTACACCGGAACAATTAGTGTCACATACCTTTTTTACAAGATATCCGGAAGAATTTTTCACATTCTATAAGGATAAACTTGTTTATCCAAATGCCAAGCCAAATAATGCCCATATTGCACTTGCAAAGCTGGAAGAGATGGGAAAACTAAAAGCGGTTGTTACGCAGAATATAGATGGATTACACCAGGCAGCTGGTTCAAAAACGGTTTATGAACTTCACGGATCGGTTCTTAGAAATTATTGTATGGATTGTCATGCGTTTTATGATGAGAAATTCATTTTGGAATCAGACGGTATTCCGGTTTGTCCTAAGTGTGGTGGCAGAGTGAAGCCGGATGTAGTTTTATACGAAGAAGGATTAAATGATGCTGTAATTGCAGGAGCAATTGATGCCATTTCAAAAGCGGATACCCTTATTATTGGAGGAACATCTCTGGTAGTCTATCCGGCGGCAGGGCTTATACATTACTTTAAAGGAACTAATCTTATATTGATAAATAAAAGCGAAACTTCTGCAGACAGCAATGCTGATTTAGTGATTCATGATGCAATTGGAAAAGTGTTAAAAGAAGTAATGGACAATCTGTAAATATAAGGGGAAAGATATGGATATTAATGTCGGAGACATCGTTAAATTAAAAAAACAGCATCCATGTGGAAGTAAAGAATGGGAAGTTTTACGTATTGGAGCAGATTTCCGTTTGAAATGCATTGGATGTGGACATCAGATTATGATTGCCAGAAAACTTGTTGAAAAGAACATAAAGGATATTATTCCTAAAATTTAAAAGAAATCATTGCAAAGCCTTGATTTTATTGGATTTATATGGTATCATACTAATTCGTGATATACTAATTCCTTGCTCCGTTAGATGCGGGGCCAGAGACCAAAAGGAGGTAACAAAAGCATGAACAAATATGAATTAGCCGTTGTTGTCAGTGCAAAAATCGAAGATGAAGAAAGAGCAGCAGTTGTTGACAAATGTAAAGCTCTGATCGAAAGATTCGGTGGAAACATTACTAACGTTGATGAATGGGGTAAGAAGAGATTAGCTTACGAAGTTCAGAAAATGAAAGAGGCTTTCTACTACTTCATTCAATTTGATGCAGAGCCAACTACTCCAGCAGAAATTGAGAGTAGAATTCGCATTATGGACAACGTTGTCAGATATTTATGCGTTAGACAAAACGAGGCATAAAAGAAAGAGAGAATATACGTATGAATAAAGTAATTCTTATGGGACGTTTGACAAGAGATCCAGAAGTAAGATATTCACAAGGTGAAAACGCATTGGCTATTGCCAGATTTTCACTTGCTGTTGATAGAAGAAGAACCGGTAATAATGCAGATGGTCAGACAGCTGACTTTATTAACATTGTAGCATTTGGAAGACTTGGTGAGTTTGCTGAAAAGTACTTACATAAGGGAACCAAAGTTACCTTATCCGGTCGTATTCAGACAGGCAGTTATACCAATAAAGATGGCGTAAAGGTTTACACAACCGAAGTCATTGCAGATGAGATTGAATTTGCAGAGAGTAAAAATAGCTCAGCCGGAGCTGACGGGGGTTTTTCCGGTAGTGCACCATCATCTCAGCCAGCTGCAGCAGGTGACGGCTTCATGAACATTCCCGATGGAATCGATGAAGAGTTACCATTCAACTAATTAATTAAAAATTTCAGATAGGAGGCAGTAACATGGCTTTTAATAAAACAGATAGAGCAGATGGACCGATGAGAAAAAGAGTCGGTGGCGGTATGCGTAGAAGAAAAAAAGTTTGTGTATTCTGTGGTAAAGATAATGTAATCGATTACAAGGATACCAATAAATTAAAAAGATATGTATCAGAAAGAGGCAAGATTCTTCCTAGAAGAATCACAGGCAACTGTGCAAAGCATCAGAGAGCACTTACAGTAGCTATTAAGCGCGCAAGACACGTTGCACTTATGCCATACACAATGGACTAAAGCATAATGAATGCAAGTGTCTCGACACGTTGCACTTATGCCATATATGATGGACTAAAGAGTAGTAAATTTGAACCAGTAACCCAATTTAGGGTTGCTGGTTTTTTACGTTAATTTTGCCTTTTCTTTACCGAAGTATGATATTTTTTCTCGGATAATATTGTTTATACTTGAAACAAAAAGTAGAGGAAAAAATAAAATGGACAATATTCCAGAAATAAAGAGAAAGCAATTTAACGAAATATTAGATTTGAAAACAATTACTACAGTTTATCAGCCAATTGTGTCATTAAAAGATGGTAATATTCTTGGTTTTGAAGCATTATCCCGGATTACGTTAGAAGAATGCACTTTCAATATAGAGGAGGCATTTCAACTGGCTGAAAAATTGGAAAAAGTATGGGAACTGGAAGCATTGTGTAGAATTCAATCGTTGAAAAATGCGATTTGTATGCCTAAAAACAAGAAACTGCTTATTAATGTGGATCCACAGGTTATTCATGATAAGCAATTTCGTAGTGGTATGACATGTGAATTTTTGCAGAAATATGGATTGATGCCAGAGGACATAGTATTTGAAATTACAGAAAGAACTTCTGTTGAAGATAAAGAGGCCTTTCAAGGTACAATAGAACATTATAAAATGCAACATTTTCAAATAGCTATTGATGATTTTGGAAATGGATATGCAGGTTTGAACAGAGTATGCAACTTATCACCAGAATATTTAAAAATTGATATGAATGTAATACGTGGCATTGACACTGACAAATTGAGGCAGTCTTTGGTCGAGAGCTTTGTGCATTTTTGTTCGTCATCACATATTTTTCTAATTGCAGAAGGAATAGATACAGAAACGGAATTGGAAACATTGATACGTCTTGGTGTTACTTATGGACAAGGCTATTTTTTACAAAGACCTGTTGCAAATATGTATGATTTAGATGGGAAAATAAAGAATACCATACGTAATATTTATATGAGATATCATAAATTTTCTTATCAACCGTCTTTTTTTGGCAAAATAGGTACGATTGCAAGAAATGCAAAAGTGGTTGAATTAACTGATCATGTGCAGGTTATTTATGAATATTTGTCAAAGAACCCTGAGATTACAGAGGTTTGTGTGGTGGATGCTGAAAACAGAGCAGTCGGTTTGCTGACAAGAAGTTATATAAGCTTTTTAATGGGCGGACGCTTTGGATATAATTTGAATTCCAAGAAATATGTTGGTAATATAGTAAATAGTAATGCGATGATAGTGGATGAGGCAGTTGCGATTGAAACTGTTTCTAAAATGGCATTAGCCAGATCAGTTGAGAATCTGTATGATGCGGTAATTGTAACAAAAGAAGAGAAATATGTTGCATTGTCACAGTAAAGGACTTATTGGAAACAGCTATTACCATTCAGGTATCAAAGGCAATAGATGCAAGTCCGCTTACAGGATTGCCGGGTAATACAAGAATACAGGAAGAAATAAAAAAGGCCATATTGGAACATGATGAATATGCTATTATTTATTTTGATATGGATAATTTTAAAGCATATAATGATGCCTATGGTTTTCAAAATGGCGATTTGATGATTAAGAATCTTGCAGGCTGTATTCAAGAAGCGGCAGGTAGTGAGCGATTTGTCGGGCACATAGGCGGTGATGATTTTGTAATGATAACATATGATTATGAGATTCAGGAAATATGTGCTATTATTATTCAAAGATTTACACAGACGATACAAAGTCTATATAATGAGGAGGATTGGGAAAGAGGATTTATTATATCCAGAAACAGGAGTGGATTTGTTGATAAATTTCCCATTGCAACCATATCAATTGCTGCACTATCAAATAAAAACCGCAAGTTTAATTCTGTTGAAACATTTTCAAAGGAATTAGCAGGTGCTAAAAAGGCAGCCAAGCATATTAAAGGAAACAGTGTAATTTGTATATAAAAGGAGGTGGCAGCCATCAATACGCTTTTAATAGTAGAAGACGATATGACATTATGCGATGGAATTGCCATTGCACTTAAGAACTATGCCTATAAAACAGAACAGGCTCATACGTTAGAGGAAGCAAAAAGGCTGATAATGGAAGGGAAGATAAGCCTTGTCATATTAGATGTGAATCTTCCGGATGGAAATGGTCTGAGCTTTCTGCAGGAGATTAAGAAATCCATGCAGTTGCCGGTTATTATTTTGACTGCAAATGATATGGAGACAGATATTGTGACAGGTCTTGAACTCGGAGCAGATGATTACATTACAAAGCCGTTTAGTCTTGCCATTCTTCGTGCACGCGTAAATACCCAGCTTCGAAAGAATACAGAACAAAATTTGAAAATAGTAAAAATTGCAGATTATATATTTGATTTTGAACATATGGAATTTTCATATAAAGATAGAATGATTGAACTTAGTAAGACAGAACAGAAACTGCTTCGTATTTTAGTCGAAAATAAAGGACAGACAGTTACCAGGGAGAGTCTGGTTGACCATATTTGGACAGATGGGGCACAGTATGTCGATGAAAATGCATTATCGGTTACTGTAAAAAGACTTTGTAATAAACTAGAAGATGATTCTTCACAGTATATCAAGACGGTATACGGAATCGGATATTCATGGATTGATAAGCAGGATTAGAAGGAAAACGATGAACAGACTGGACATTATTCTAATTATTTTTATCTGCCTTATAGTTGTTTGTGCGATAGCTGTTGTGATAATTAATCGATACAAAACACGTAAGACAATGGAAAATATGAACCATATGCTGGATATGGCTATGGATGGAAAATTTGATGAGACTCTTTTTAATGAGAGTCTTCTTTCTGCTGTAGAAACAAAACTTTCACATTACTTGTTGGCATCAGCAGTATCTGCACAAAATCTGACGGGAGAAAAAGAGAAAATAAAAGAATTGATTGCTGATATTTCACATCAGACGAAAACACCGGTAGCAAATATTCTATTATACACACAACTTTTAGGAGAACAGGAACTGCCAAAAGAAAGCATGGAATATGTAAATGCATTAAATGTACAGACGGAAAAGTTAAATTTCCTGATTGGATCACTTGTGAAAACTTCGCGTTTAGAAGCCGGTATTTTTGTACTTCATCCTAAGATAAATGATATTTATCCTATGCTTTTAAAAGTACAGGAGCAGATTCGCGCAAAAGCAGATGAGAAGAAAATTAAGATTGAATTGATAAGTACAGATATAAAAGCATGTTTTGATGAAAAATGGACAGAGGAAGCAATTTACAATATTGTGGATAATGCAGTGAAATATACACCAGAAGGTGGAAACATAACCATTTCCACAACATCCTTTAATCTTTTTACTAAAATTGATATAAAAGACACAGGAATTGGAATTCCAAGTGAAGAGCATGCAAAAATATTTGGAAGATTTTACCGCTCCAAAAGAGTGAGTGAACTGCCGGGAGTGGGTATTGGATTATATCTTTCCCGTCAGATTGTTTCAAGTGAAGGCGGATATATAAAGGTATCATCGAAGCAGGGAGAAGGCAGTACGTTTTCCGTTTTTCTTCCATGTGACAATTAATAGAGAATCTTACAAAACTGTTAGAATTTATTTCCCATCCGAAAGAATCTGGTAAGAATTATATGGTAAAGTGTGTATTGTAAAGAAGCAATACACACTTTTTTTATAGAAATGGAGAGAATAATGAATATACTGGAAACGAAGAATTTAAAAAAAATATATGGCAGCGGTGAAACAGCCGTGCATGCACTGGATGGTGTTAATTTAGCAGCGGAAAAAGGAGAATTTCTGGCAATCGTTGGAACTTCGGGAAGTGGAAAAAGTACTTTATTACATATGCTTGGTGGACTGGATCGTCCAACAGATGGAAGTGTAACGGTGGATGGAAAAGAAATCTTTTCATTAAAGAATGAAGAACTTACAATCTTTCGTCGTAGAAAGATAGGTTTTGTTTTTCAGAACTATAATTTGGTTCCTGTTTTGAATGTTTATGAAAATATTGTATTACCAATTCAATTAGATGGAAATAAACCGGATCAGGAATATGTGAAACAGGTTATTGATACTCTTGGTCTTTCAAGCAAACTGAATAATCTTCCGAATAATCTTTCCGGTGGACAACAGCAGAGAGTTGCAATTGCACGTGCCCTTGTTTCAAAGCCGGCCATTATTCTGGCTGATGAACCAACTGGTAATCTGGACAGTAAGACAAGTCAGGATGTTTTAAGCCTGTTAAAAGTAACAAGCCAGAAATTTGCACAGACAATTGTTATGATTACCCATAATGAAGAAATTGCTCAGCTGGCAGACAGAATCATCCAAATTGAGGATGGAAAAATTGCAGGTGGTGGTCAGGATGATTAGAGTAAAAAATAGAAAAACAATAACCAATATATCAAAGAAAAGTTTAAAGGCAAATAAAACGAGAAATATCATTGCGATTCTTGCCATTGCCCTGACAACTGTTTTGTTTACAGCTTTATTTACCATAGCAATCACTATTATAAATTCCTTTGAACAGCAGACCTTCCGTCAGGTTGGCGGAGATATGCACGGAACCTTTAAGGATGTTACAGAAGAAGAAATACAGGAACTGATAAAGGATCCTATGATTAAAGATTATGGAGTCAGATGGATGCTTGGAATGCCATATGATATTCCGTTTAATAAAGCCCATGTAGAAGTAAGCTATATGGATGAGAGCTGCGCAAAAGGGTTTTTTTGTACACCGGAGAAAGGAAGACTGCCAAAGGAGAATACGGACGAGATTGCCTGCGATACCAGAATACTAAAGCTTCTTGGTGTGGAGCCCAAAATAGGTGAAAAAATTACATTATCCTATTCTCTCGGATTTAATTCAGAAAGAAAAGTAGTGACAGATGAGTTCACATTATGTGGATGGTGGACTTATGATGAGGCAAGCATGGCAAGTATGGCAATTGTACCAAGGTCGTATGCTGCCGAGGTTTTACAAGGATATGAATATGCGGATAGTGACAGCATTACCGGAAAATGGAGTCTGAATATTTATTTGAAAAACAGTGCCCATATTGAGGAAGATATGGAGACAATCCTTAAAAATCATGGATATCAGTCAACGGATTCACAGGGTGATAACTACATTGCAACGGGCGTGAATTGGGCATATGTCGGTGCACAGCTATCAAATAGTATGGATGCACCAACCATGCTGTCCCTTGTATCAATACTATTATTAATTGTATTTACAGGATATTTGATTATCTATAATATTTTTCAGATATCGGTTTCAAACGACATACGTTTTTACGGGCTATTAAAAACAATTGGTACAACAGCAAAGCAAATACAGACTATTATTCTGCATCAGGCGCTTTATTTATCAATAGTGGGAATACCGATTGGATTGATTGGTGGTTATATACTGGGAAATGTATTAACGCCGGTTATTATGCTAAATCTGTCTTATACACATACAGCGCAAACGATGAATCCATGGATTTTTATCGGAGCAACACTCTTTTCGCTTATTACCGTATTCATTTCCTGTCGTAAGCCGGGAAAAATAGCGGGGATGGTTTCACCGGTAGAAGCGGTTAGATATACAGAGAATACGGGAATTAAAAAGACTCTGAGAAAGAAAAAGGAAAAAGGCACATATCTGCTTTCCATGGCACTTGCGAATCTATCCCGTAATAAAAAGAAGACCGTTCTTGTTGTACTGTCGATGTCCTTAGCGGTTGTTTTATTACAGATTACCTTTATTTTTACGAATGGTTTTGATATGGATAAGTATCTTCGCAATTGGGTGGTATCTGATTTTATCGTTGCCAATGCCAATTATTTTCAAACCGGTAATCCCGGTTTTCATGAAGATAGTGATGTATCAGAGGATACAATAGAAACCATAAATCAAAATACATTTATTACAGAATCCGGAAGAATTTATGGAACTGTCAATTCAGTGCAGGAAGTCATTACACCTGACTATTATAGAGATTTTTATAAGTATGGATTTGGGCTTAGCGAAGATGTAATCGAACAGTCACTTACACGCGAAGAACGTAGCGATGATGGAAATGTTTATTCCTGGGCACAATTTTATGGAATGGAGAAATTTCCGTTAGATCAGCTTTCTATTGTGGAAGGGGATTTGTCAGCATTATATGATCCGGAGCAAAATGCAATAGCAGCCGTATACTGGACAGATGATTACAATGAAATAGAGCCAGATTCTCATTGGGCAAAAGTGGGAGATGAAGTCCGAATACGGTATGTAGATGAATGGGCATTTTTTGATACTCGGACAGGAGAACGTATAACAGATATAGAAAATGCGGAGATGGAATACGTACAGCAAAAAGCAGCCAAAAGTCATGAGGAGGTTTACACCGTCGCTGCCTGTGTTACTATGCGAACTTCAATGAGTTACCGCTACTTTGGTGCAGATGAATTTATTTTAAATTCTGAGGTATTTAAACGGGACAGCAATTCTTCCAGCATTATGACATACTTATTTAATACAACGGAAGAAGACAATGAGTCGACAGACCAATTTTTAAAGGATTATACAGAAAATGTGGATGCGTCGTTAGATTATGAATCCAAACAGCAATATGTTGATAACTTTACGAGTTTTCGAAATATGTTTGTCATTTTGGGTGGAGCCTTAAGCTTTATTATTGGAATAGTGGGAGTGCTTAATTTCTTAAATGCCGTGCTTACATCTATCATGACAAGAAAAAGAGAGTTTGCAATGTTAGAATCCATTGGCATGACCGGAAAACAGTTAAATATTATGCTGATTTTAGAAGGACTTTTATATGCAGGCTTTGCCTCCATTCTTTCACTTGTTTTGGGAATTGTTGGAGGACCACTGTTAGAAAATGCTATGAGCAGTATGTTCTGGTTCTTCACTTACCATTTCACACTGGTTCCGATTCTCATTTTGACACCGATATTTTTACTGCTTGGAATTGTTATTCCGCTAATAGCATATCATACCACTTCAAAACTGACGATTGTAGAAAGATTACGAGAAGCTGAATAGTGATAATATAAAAAGGAGCATTAATATGCTCCTTTTTTTGACTAAAAAATTACTCATTAAACATCTTTCCTTGAATTCCCATTATGTATGTCGTTAACATTTTCTGGTTTAGATCGGATAAATCTCGATAATTTTCTATTAATAGAATTTCATCCTTTGAAAAACTTTTGGGTTCAATAGGATTTCTAATGTCAGATAATCCTAAAATATAATCACAGCTGGCATGAAAAATTTCACGCATTTTAAGTAATGGAGTAAGACTTGGCTTTTGCATATTTCGTTCATACGCGCTTATGGTTTCCTGCGATACTTCAAGCTCAATACTCAATCTTATCTGAGTCATCTTGTATTCTTTTCGCAATTCCCTTATCCGATTTTGAGTCATAAAACCTCCATGCTACGTTATACGCAATACAGAAATGCGTAGCGCAAATCTGAGAAAAATTAATATATCACTATTTTAATTCTTTATAGAACATTCATTAGTGTTTAAACAAGTATATACTACCAGTACAAATGGTATAATGTGGGAAAAAACATATTAGTGAAAACTATGCTGAAAAGACTAAATTGTGATAAACTAATAATTGAATTTAAATGTTACTTGTAAATAGATATTCAATTTCTTCAGGAGACCATATGAGTGATGGAACAATTAATATCATTGTAAAACAAGATAATAAAACCATTGATATTACGCATAAAAAAGAAGATTCTCTTTATACAACTTTGTGTAATCATAATATTTTTATTGATGCAGTTTGTGCAGGTAGTGGTGTATGTGGAAAATGTAAAGTCAGAATATTAAGTGGGTATTTTCCAATTAGTCAACAAGACAAGATTTTTTTGTCAGAACAAGAACTGGAAGAAGGATACAGACTGGCATGCCAGGCATATCCAACAGATGATTGTGTGATTTGGGTTAATGTAAAAAATGAATATCAGGTTGAGTCTCATAATAACCCTTTTCATGTTGAAAAAAAATATAGTGATTGTGGAATTATTATTGATATCGGAACCACGACTATTATATATAAATTAATTGACCGAAATACTGGTATGGAATTGAAAAGTGAATCACAGCTCAACAATAACAGAATGTATGGTGCTGATGTCCTTAGAAGAATAGAAACAGCTAACAGCGGTTCACTGCAACAGATGTGCCAACAGTTACGAAAGCAGATAAGCGATGGAATTATGAAGCTGTCTGATGAAGATGAATTACGAAGTGTTACACATATTATTATATCAGCAAATATGACAATGATTCATATATTAATGAAATATTCTTGTGAAAACCTCGGAAAATTTCCATTTACTTCGGTTACAACAGATTGGATTAGAACGGATACTGCAAAATTAGAGCTTTTAAAGGAAAAAATACCACTTACCATTATGCCGGCAATTTCAACTTTTGTAGGAGGAGATATTGTATCAGGACTTTTTTCACTTAATATCATTCCAAAAAATAAAAAGACTTTTTTTATTGATTTAGGTACCAATGCAGAAATGGTTCTAACAGATGGTAAAGGTGGGGTCTTTGTATCTTCTGCTTCCGCAGGACCGGCATTTGAAGGAGGCAATATATCATGCGGAATAGGAAGTGTGAATGGTGCGATACAGGGAGTTAAGATTTTTAAGGGAACACCAAACCTTGATGTAATTGGCGGACAATCACCTATTGGCATTTGTGGTTCCGGTATTATTGAAATACTTTATGAATTGAGAAAAAATAATATTATCGATGAAACAGGTCTGTTAATTGATGAATATTTTGACAGTGGCTATTCTCTTTTTAAGGATGAAGAAAGAGAAATTACCATCACACAAAAAGATATTCGTGAAATTCAAATGGCAAAAGCAGCAATTGCAGCGGGAATTGATATACTGCTTCAGGAGACAGAATGTCAGGCAGATGAAATAGAAGATATCTATCTTGCAGGGGGATTTGGATATCACTTATCAATTAAAAAAGCGATTGGAATAGGATTATTAAAAAAAGAATGGGATAATCGTGTTAGTCTAGTTGGGAATACTTCAATTATGGGGGCAAAGAAGTATCTTTGCAATGAAGATATAGCAGATGAAATAGACAAAATAAAGACAAGGTCAAAGGAAATTTACTTAAGCAATTTAACTGGATTTCAGGAAAGTTATTTACAGAATATGTCCTTGGCAGATATTGCCGAAAATGACTAAATATGCTTATTTTATGCGGACCATCATACATCATATGGGGATGGCATTGGATGTCGGTTCATGCTATAATAACTAGGAATGCGGATGTCGAAATACAAACAACTGATAGAGGCATTTAAATAGGAGTCATCATGAAGAATAAAGTAAAGATTAAAGGAACACTAAAAACATATTTACAAGCTTCATTATATTTAGGAATATTACTCTGCTTCATCAACGTCGCAGTATGGATGATGGATTTCAGAGCAGGTCTTATTTTATCTGGCTTTACTATAATATATATGGCGATTATTATGGTACTGCTTCACCGGAATAAACCAATCATTCTCAATGAACTGATTAGTTTTGCAACAGAATATGGACAGATACAGCGTAAACTCTTAAGAGAATTGGAATTACCATATGTTTTACTGGATGATTCCGGAAAAGTAATCTGGACGAATAAGTCTTTTGAAACAGTAGTACATAAAAGAAAAGGATATCGCAAGTCCATTACAACTCTTTTCCCGGAGATGACAAGGGACAAGCTTCCATCAGAAGAAAATGAGACAGAAATCAACATTTCTTTTGAAGGCTATGAGTTTGTGGCAAAATGTCGTAAAGTTTCCTTGAAGGATATGGCAGAAAACAGTGATATTATCAGTCCGGAAGGATATGATGGTTATCTGATTGCCGTTTATCTTTTTGACGAAACGGCATTAAAGATTGCATTAAGAGAAAACGATGATCAGTCTTTGGCAGTTGGACTGCTTTATTTGGATAATTATGAAGAGGCACTAGAAAGCGTTGAAGAAGTAAGACGTTCTTTATTAACAGCATTAATTGAACGTAAAATTAATAAATACATTGCAACCTTGGATGGAATATCCAAGAAAATCGAAAAAGATAAATATTTGATTGTCTTGAGAAAACGTGCTGTTGCGCAAATGCAGACAGAGAAGTTTGATATATTAGAAGAAGTTAAAACAGTAAATATCGGTAATGAAATGGCGGTTACAATCAGTATCGGAATTGGGCTGGATGGATTAACATATTCTCAGAACTATGAATTTGCAAGAACAGCTATTGATTTAGCACTTGGCCGTGGAGGCGATCAGGCAGTTGTAAAGACTTCCGAACAGATTAGTCACTATGGTGGAAAGAGTCAGCAGATTGAAAAAAATACAAGAGTAAAAGCTCGTGTAAAGGCTCATGCATTGCGAGAAATTATTACAAGCAAGGATCGAGTAATTATTATGGGACACCGTCTTGCTGATGTAGATAGTTTTGGTGCTGCAGTAGGAATTTATCGTATCGCCAAATCGCTTGATCGAAAAGCACATATTGTGTTGAATGAAGTGACGACCTCCGTACAGCCACTGAGAGATTTATTTATTAATCAGGAAGAGTACGAAGACGATATGCTGGTAAGCGGAGAGCAGGCAATAGATTATGCGGGTGCTGGTTCAGTTCTTGTTGTCGTAGATGTTAATAAGCCAAGCATAACAGAATGTCCGGATTTACTGAAAACATGTAAATCCATAGTAGTATTAGATCACCACAGACAAGGTGAAGAATCAATCGAAAATGCAACCTTATCATACGTTGAAGCATATGCGTCTTCTACTTGTGAAATGGTTACAGAAATTTTGCAATATATTACCGATGGAATTAAGGTTAAATCAGACGAAGCAGATTGCTTGTATTCAGGAATTATGATTGATACAAATAACTTTATGACTAAAACCGGCGTCAGAACATTTGAAGCAGCAGCTTATTTAAGAAGAGCCGGAGCAGATGTAACAAGAGTTCGTAAATTATTCAGAGATGATGTAAACGAATATAAAGCAAAAGCAGATGCTGTAAGCCAGGCAGAAATTTACAAAAACATGTATGCGATTTCCATCATGACAAGTGAGGATATTCAAAGCCCTACTATCGTGGGAGCACAGGCTGCGAACGAATTACTTAATATTAAAGGAATCAAAGCCAGCTTTATTTTGACGGAATATCAGGGACTTATCTATGTCAGTGCACGTTCTATAGATGAAGTTAACGTTCAGATTATTATGGAGCGTTTAGGGGGCGGTGGACATATGAATGCAGCCGGATGTCAGATGGAAGGAGTTTCCCTAACGGAAGCAATGGTGAAAATAAAAACTACAATTGATACAATGCTGGAAGAAGGAGACTTGGAATAATGAAGATAATTTTACTCGAAGATGTTAAGACACTTGGGAAAAAAGGAGAGATCATTGAGGCAAATGACGGATATGGCCGCAATTTTCTTTTACCTAAAAAATTAGGTTTGGAAGCAACTACCAAGAACCTAAACGATTTAAAACTTAAAAAATCAAATGAAGAAAAAATAGCCAAAGAACAATTAGAAGAAGCACAGCAGTTTGCCAAAGATTTAGAGACAAAAGAGGTTATTGTTTCTATTAAAGCTGGAGAAGGTGGAAAGACCTTCGGTGCTATTTCATCTAAGGAAATTGCAACAGCTTTTAAAGAGCAGTGTGGAATTGAGATTGATAAGAAAAAGATTCAACTTCAGGAAAGCATTAAAAACTTTGGTATATATGATGTCAAGATTAAATTACATCCAAAGGTAGTTGGAAGTTTGAAAGTAAAAGTACAGGAACAGAAATAATTCTGTAAGGAAAGCAGGAATTTGATGGCAACAGAAGAGGTTTTGTTAAAAAGAGTATTACCTAATAGTGTTGAAGCAGAGCAGTCTGTTATCGGCTCCATGATACTTGATCGTGAAGCAATTACAATTGCATCTGAAATCATCATGCCTGATGATTTTTATAATAAACAGTATGGTGTGCTCTTTGAGACAATGGTTGAACTTAATAATGAAGGAAAACCCGTTGATCTTGTCACACTTCAGGATAGATTAAAAGAAAAAGATGTTCCGCCTGAAGTAAGCAGTCTTGAGTTTATCAGAGATATTATTACTGCGGTTCCGACATCAGCGAACATTCGATACTATGCAGGAATTGTATCTGAGAAATCAACACTTCGACGATTAATACGATTAACAGGTGAAATAGAAAATACATGCTATGCAGGAAAAGAAAATCTTGAGTTTATTTTAGAAGATACGGAAAAAAGAGTTTTTGATCTGGTACAGAAACGTAACACGGGTGATTTCGTTCCGATTCGTGAAGTAGTAATGAATGCATTGGAACGAATCGAGCAGGCATCCAAGACCAGCGGAAATGTTACAGGAATTGCAACAGGATTTTTGGATTTGGATTATATGACATCAGGTATGCAGCCGGCGGATTTGGTACTGATAGCAGCCAGACCTTCTATGGGAAAAACAGCATTCGTGTTAAATATTGCTCAGCATATGGCATTTAAATTAAATAAGTCAGTAGCTGTTTTTTCGCTGGAAATGTCAAAGGAACAATTAGTAAACCGTATGTTTTCTCTTGAGTCTCGAGTAGATGCACAGCATCTTAGAAATGGTAAGCTTGATGAAAATGAATGGGAAAAATTAATAGAGTCAGCAGGAGTAATTGGCAAATCCAAATTAATTATTGACGATACTCCGGGTATTTCTATACAGGAACTTCGTTCAAAATGTAGAAAATATAAATTAGAACAAGATTTAGATATCGTAATCATCGATTATCTGCAGTTGATGTCAGGTAATGGACGTACGGAATCAAGACAGCAGGAGATTTCAGAGATATCTCGTTCTTTAAAAGGATTAGCCAGAGAATTAAAGGTTCCAATTTTAGCACTGTCCCAGTTAAGCCGTGCGGTAGAACAAAGACCGGATCACCGTCCAATGATGTCCGATTTGCGTGAATCTGGAGCAATCGAGCAGGATGCCGATGTGGTAATGTTTATCTATCGTGATGATTATTACAACAAAGATACAGAGAAAAAAGATATCGCAGAGATTATTATTGGTAAGCAGAGAAATGGTCCTATTGGTACAGTAGAACTTGCCTGGTTACCACAGTACACAAAATTTGCAAATTTAGAAAAATAAATATAACACCTTACAAAAGAGAATAAGCATGCTTATTCTCTTTTGTTTTAACCAGAAACAGGAGGTAATGAAGATGGAAGATGCAAGATACTTAATATCAGAAATGGCAAAAAAGGTTGAGGTGGAAGCCCATGTTCTCAGATACTGGGAAGAAGAATTAAAACTCCCTGTCAGACGCAATGAGATGGGACATCGCTATTACACAAAAAATGATATTGAAAAATTCCGTGAAATAAAACGGTTAAAGGAAAAAGGCTTACAATTGCGTGCAATTAAAACCGTATTGTATGATGTAAAAGAAGATAGTATTATTCCTTGTAATACCACGCAGCCATCCACCAAAGAAGAAAAAGCCATAAGACTTCAGATGCTTTTAAAAAACATGATTTCCGAAGCCATAAAAGAATCAAGTCATGAAATGATAGAAGAAGTAAAAGACAGTCTTGTAAAAGAAATGGATTACCAGTTTCGTATATTAGGAGAAGAGGAAGAAAAAAGAGATGTAGAGAGAATTCAAAGAGAAGAAGAACATTATAAGAAAATAGATGAACTCCTTAGAGGAGCCTCTAAAAAAGAAGGCAAAAGAAAAAAGCATTCAATATTTTGAATGCTTTTTTCTTTCATTATATATATTAGCCTTCTGAAATAGCACCTACTGGGCACTGTCCAGCACAAGAACCACAATCGATACATGTTGCTTCGTCAATAACAAAATGTCCGTCTCCCATTGAAATAGCACCTACTGGGCATTGTCCTTCACAAGCACCACAGCTAATACAAGAATCACCGATACAATATGCCATAACCTTTATCCTCCTTAAAAACAATTAAATTTGCTTGTTAGCATCTTCATATATTCTAATATAAAACATTTAATAGCACAAGCAAAAAATAGCGAAATATCTAGAAAAAACAGATGTTTCCAGTTATAATCCCAATTCTTCGTGTCGTTTTTTGATTCCTTCCAGTATAACCTTTTTCTTTTCGACTGCTACAGAAGCATCAAGAGCCGGAACATCTTTCAATTTGTAGTCAATTCCGAGCTTTTTATACTTCGGCTTTGCCATATCATGATAAGGTAGTACATCTAAAGCCTTGAGATTTGCTAAACCACCAATGAAATATCCAAGCTTAAACAAGTACTCGTCATCATCAGTAATACCCGGGACTACTACGTGGCGAATCCATACGTCTATATTCTTATCTGATAAATATTGTGCAAAAGCTAATATGCCATCATTTGGCTGTGCAGTAAGTTCTTTATGTTTATCTGGGTCAATATGCTTAATGTCCAGCATAACTAAATCTGTCATCGCCATTAAAGTATCTAATTTTTTATTATACTCCTGATTTCCAGGCTTATAGGTAATTCCTGAAGTATCGACACAGGTATGAACATTCTCTTTTTTTGCAAGTGTAAAGAGTTCAATGAGAAAATCTATCTGCAACAATGGTTCACCACCGGTAACAGTGATACCCCCATTTTGATAAAACATCTTATTGCGGTTATATTGCTCCATGATATACGAGGCTTCCATTTCAGTACCGGCATTAATTTCCCAAGTGTCCGGATTGTGACAATAAGCACATCTCATAGGACATCCCTGTAAAAATACAACATACCTTGTACCGGGTCCATCTACAGTACCAAAACTTTCAAGTGAGTGAATTCTTCCTTTCATGCAAACCTCCAATAATCCTTCTTTTTATTGTTCTAAGTATACTATCAATATAGCCAAAAAACAAGGAAACTAAGCAATGCTTCGTGCTTTAAATTGGGTACAATCGTTATGTTATCATTAGACCATATTTTTTAATAAGATAAGTTTGAATTCTAAAAACAGCCAGACTTTTAGTAATACAACAACAAAAAGGTAATTTGACATAAGTATCATAAGTAAGTATACTTTTTTATGATTAATAAGAAGGAAATGGAACAATGAAAAATCCGAAATAGTGGGAGAAATATGAGAGAAAACAAAAAGAAAATATTAGTCATATTAGGAATAATGTTTGCATTATTTATTATTTATCTTATTGAAAAATCATTGCCATTCAGGATGTTGATTTATAAAGTGAGTCTTGGGTGGATACTTATTTTTGTGGAATTATGCCTGTTCATTGTAATAAGCTATTATTTCTTGAAGAGCAAAATAAAATTATGCTGGAAGATTGGTGTGCCATGTTTGTTGCTTGTGTGCTTATTTGTATGGGGAACAGGAATCTTTTTGACAGATGATTTTTGGGGATTTAATCATCATAGTTCGGTGATTGAGTCACCAAATGATTCGAGGACTATTGTTATCACTGATATAGGGTCATGGAAAGGAAAAAGTTTCTGCGTATATAAGAAAGAATATGGGATAGCAACGTTGTTACATACCGAACATACAAATATTTCTTTTCAAACCATTTCTTATGATTGTAAATGGACGGAAAATAAAGTTTCAATTAGGGTTTCTGGAAAAGACATGGAGTATGAAAATTTTGATGTGCAATATTAATGAAAATTAAACCAATAAGTATTGAACAAATAGAAGCTTTTCCTACTTTCGAATAGTCAGGGGAGCTACCTAATTGCTGATTGTATGGTAAATAAGGTTGTAAACAGGTTTGATTTTAAGAAAGACGGAGTATACAAAGTGCCAATAACATACGAAGAAATGGATACATATGGACAGCAAAAATTGGATGAATTGGCTAAGGAGGGAGTATACAACAAAAAGGATAATACCATAACAATAAAAGACCGAAATAACTTAACCCAAGATGAATATGATGCCATTTTATTGATTGCAACAGGGGATCAAGATTCTTATGCATACGCAGCAGAAAATCAATGGCATGCAGAAAAATATGATAATTGGTTGGGGGTATTTAACACCCATACTATTATCTCGAATGCAGGAATAGGGGAAAGTGTTTTGGGAGCAGTTTACGAACCCAAATTTAAAGCTTCAAATAGTGATGCATATCAATTGCAAAAAAATACCATCAAGGGGAAAAATAATGACAAAAATATTAATTATAATAGCAGGATTTTTGTGTGCAATAGGAACAGAGGTCTTGGCTTATATTGTTTTGTATCCCATTATGTTTATAAATGAAATTTGGCTTGTATTATTTTTGACAAGTATTATTAACTATATTTGTGTATCAAATATAGAGTATTTATATTTTTCTCATAACAAAACAAAAAATGAGAGATACTTTAATTTACTTTTTATTACGGGACTGGGACTGGGAATTGTAGTTGCAATGAAATATACTCAGTATACTGCAACGGGACCTGACATTGGTTTTTATGTTTTAGGAACGGCTTTGCTTCCAATTGCTGTATGGCTAGGCATTTTCTTATGTCGTTTGATAATAGATGTTTTTAACTTCCTACTTTATAGGAAAAGGCAAATAGAAATAACTTCGACAAAGCATGTATATAAAAATCTTTTTATCGTATTTTGGATTCTGATGTGGTCTATTCTTATGGAAAATACAGTATTATAGCATAGATGATATTGAACTAAAAAGAGGATGGATTCTTTGTCTGTACAAAGAATAATTTTAAAAACCCGGCTAGTCAGGGGAGTTACCTAATTGCCGATTGTATGGTAAATGAAAATAATTATGACAAAATTAATTACTAATAATATGCTTAAATTTTCCACTCTTTGGGTGTTGCATAGGCATATCATCTGAAAGAGAAAACTTAAAATGAGAGATGCCTTGAACTGCAAGAAAAGTGGTTAAGGCTTCTTTTGCTTTTGAGAATGCAATCTCTTTGTCGATACCAGAAGTAGACTCCATGCGAAATTCTATTTGATTATCTTTATGTACTACCAACTGAAAACGACGTAACTCGTGAACTTCTTTAAGGGTTGCGTAAATTGGAAGAGGAGCAACCTTTATTTCTTTTCCATTTTCAGAAAATGATACAACATCATCTGTGCGTCCTTCGATACTAAGCCATGGCGAAGGATTGCCACATTTACATCCGTCATGATGCATAACAACACGGTCCGTAATTTCATAACGGATAAAAGGTTGCGTATAATTAAAAAGATTCGTAAGTAAAATTTTATCTGTCTGCACACCATCAGGAACCGGATTATTATCTTTATCGACAGCTTCTACAATTACCCAATCGTCATTTACATGAAAATGAGTTTCCATGCATTCACAGGCTAAGGTTCCGCCTTCTGTACAGCCATAGGATGTTTGTACATAACAGTGGAAGGCTTCTGCCAGACGATTCCGCAAGTCATCCGATAAATACTCACCACCTGTCATAATAATGACTGGATTAATATGCAGGCGTCCACTTTTTTGTTCTTCAATTAGTAATTCCAAATTAGATGGATAGCCACCTAACATAGTTGGGTTAAAGTCGTTTAATTGCTTTACGATTTCTGTTGTAGGCAGCAGAGCACTTGTAACGGCAATTTTATTTTTCTTCCATGGCATAGAAAGTAATCTTGCCCGGACAGAACTATTACTCAAATAAAAACCGCCATTTGCAAAAACACCAATTGTTTTCCCACCATTTTTTATAAATGATGTCATATCTTTTTTTCGTGCAAAGGAACGCATTAAATTAATGCCACTCATAACATTATTCGTCGTCTTATCACATAAAGCAACCAAAGGATTACCGGTAGAGCCGCTTGTGGTAAAGATAATGTATTTTCCATTGTATTTACGTCCAATGTTATCTAAGTCTTTCATAAATTCATTAAGATCTTCAAGTTTAACATTACGGTCTGTCAGCCATTCATCAAAATGAGCCATTAAATCAACTTTGTTTACAGGCGGTAAATCAGACAATGCAAAATCATTTACATCAATACCTTCATACAATTTTGCATAATAAGGACTATGCATTTTTGCAAACGCAACCACTTCCTTTAATCGCTTTTCCTGTATATTCTTTCGGTTTTCAGTTGTGTTCTTTCTATAAGAAGAACATTCCTTAATCGCACGCATCATACTTATCTTTTTCATATAA
>CAZAQH010000037.1:0-20401 GCA_964487395.1 uncultured Lachnospiraceae bacterium
GTGACTTCTGCATATAAAATATTTCCTTCTTCTGTCATTAAGATAATATGTGTTTCCTTGTTATCATATCTGGTTAATTTAATCAGCCAGTAATAGGCGGAATATGTATGGAATGTTGCATCTGTACTTCTATAGCACTGTGCTTCCCAGCTAAACCAGGATGGGCCAATTTTTGAAAAAGATATTGGATATAAATCTTTATTGTAGAGTGTCTGCAGATTTTTCTTTGCCATTTCTACTATTTCAAAAGCTTGTTTATCTGTTTCTTCTGATTCGACAATATTAGTTTCGCTATCCCAGGCATTACTAATGAGTCGAATCTTTTCATACTCGGAAAGCTGCAGGGAAGCAACCTTGGAAACAGCTGAACCGGCACTTAAATAATATTGTGAGGGAACTGTCTGAATCTGACCGGAAAGTTTTTCAGCAGAGTATTTCAAAAAAATCTCCGGCAGAAATAATCCTCCTGCGACAACGAGGAAAATAACACTAAACAATATTAAGATTATTCGAATATTTTTTTTCATAGTAAAACCTCGTTTGTATTATCTGCTTCCACAATTGTGTCTTTTTGGAAAATTACAAATATTGTGGTGCCCACGCCTTCTTTACTTTCTATATTTAATGTTGCACCATGACATTTTACAATTAGCGATGCCAAAGATAATCCCAATCCTGCACTTCCTTCTTTACGTGAGCGGGATTTATCTACCATATAAAATTCATCACAAATCTTATTCAAATTCTCTTCGCTGATTCCGATTCCTTCATCTTTCACTGAAAAAACATATGCTTCTTTTTCTCTTTTACCGGATAAAAGTATAGTCGTATGCTCTTCGGATGCTTTTCTGGCATTATCTATAAAGTTGATAAATGCTGTTGCCAGTAAATCTTTGTTGGCCAAAATAACTGCATTTTCTATATCACAAATAAGCTTTATGTCTTTTTTAGAGAGAATCGGCAGGGCGAACTCTTCTATTTCTTTTGTAAAGAGTTGTGTATTGATGGGATTTGTTTCAATATCATGTCGGTTTAAATAGATTAATTCAAATAATTTCTGTGACATGATTTCGAGTCTTTTCCCGGCAGAAAAAATATAATTTAAGTATGTAATCTGGTCGATTCGAGGTAATTCAATGGAACGCATGGTATCCGCATAACCAATTATCGTCGTCATTGGTGTTTTAATCTCATGCGTAAAGTCTGCTACAAACTGTTCTCTTCTTTTTATCTGCTGCTGTAATTCATCAACATGATTCTCAACAGAAGCTGCCATGTGATTGAATTTTAAAGCTAACTGTCCTATCTCATCATCTGATTTTACATTGACACGCATTTTATAATTGCCTTCTGCCATTTCATCCGATACTTCGTTCAGTCTTTCAAGTGGTTTGGTTAGAAAACTACTTAAAATAAAAATGAGAATACTTCCCAGGAAAATAACAAAAAGAAGTATCATCATAAAGAAGTTAATCTGTTCTGTCATCAGTTCATAGGCTTCTTCTATGCTTCGTTTCGTGATAATCTGTAAAAGAGAATCTTTTACCTTATTACAGGAGGCAACATAGATATAATGTCCATCGGTCTGTGTATCGATGATATATGTTTTGGCACCAATTGTGGAAAATTCAAGAATGGAATCCGGTATACTTTCCTGCTGATTAAATTCATCAAATAAAATCTTATCATCATAATGAATGAAAAGAGCCGTATTAGAAGAAATCAGGTTGTTATCCATACGTTTTGCGATTTCTGTTAGTTCATTATTAAGATTGGAATTACTACTGTTTAGAACTTCTAATAGATCATACTCAATCGATGACTGGGCAAAGTTATTCTCTACTATTGCATTTTTAATAAGTGAATTAAGTGCCAGGTTAAAATTCTTTTGAATCATCAAATAACCCGTAAATCCTAAGGATACGGACAGCACTATAATATTTACAATCAATACTTTGTATTTAAACTTCATTTTGTGACGTATCCTCCAGGCGATAACCAGCCCCGTATATTGTTTTTAAGTTATCGTTAAGTTCCAATTTTTTCCGAAGACGCTGTATATGAAGGTCTAATGTTCTTGTTTCTCCCATATATTCTGTATCCCAGACTTTTTCGTATATTTTATCTCGAAAAAGTGTCATATTTTTATTTCTGACAAGCAAAAGGAACAGTTCAAATTCTTTTGGCGTTAAATCAATTTCTTCTCCATCTTTTTTTACAATTCTATTGTCTGTATCTATTTCAATATCTTCAAAATAGAGGGTGGCTTCTGTTTTATTGTAGCGACGAAGGACAATATTAATCCTGGCTAAAAGCTCCACAATTTCAAAAGGTTTCACAATGTAGTCTTCTGCTCCGGAAGTAAGTCCTTTGATTTTATCATTCATCGCGGCTTTCGCTGTCAGGAAAATAACTGGGATTCCAAGAGGCCGTATATACTCCATCAATTCATAACCATTAATATGTGGAAGCATGATATCCAAAAGAATCAAATCAAAATTAGTGTTCTCTTCTAAAAGATTAGCAGCAGAAAGCCCATCATAACAAGTGCTGCATTCATAGCCGCTTCTTGTTAAGTGCAGACGAATTAAATCTGATATTGCTTCTTCATCTTCAACAATAAGAATTCTAATCATTTTGAACTTCCTTCCTATTGTAATCATGTATTATTTTTATCCATACTATGATGTGGAAATGCATTTTCTTGTTGTAATGATATCACACGTTACTATATTATATAATATAAATGTATCTAAAATATTGCAATTCTGAAACTTTTTAGATACAAATGTGATTTATTATATATAAATCAGATGAGGTGACAATATGTATAATTTATTTAGAAAAAATAGAATACGTTTTCTGTTAACATGCACTCTATTTACTCTTTTTTTATCGGGCTGTGGAGACAGTGATGCAAATGCCATTAAGGAAATTTCCAAAACAATTTATCAGAAAGCCGGTTACGATACGACAACAGTTGAAAAGGGTGATATTGAACCTATTATTTCTCTCACTCTTACTCCTGAGGTAGTAGAGACTATTGATTATACGGTTGATGAAGAGAATCTGGAAGTAGATGAAATCTTAGTAAGTGCAGGTGATTCGGTTACAGCAGGTCAGGTTCTTGTAACCTTTAAAGCTGAAGAAATTCGAAAATCAATTGAAAAATACCGTAGTGAAGTAGAAAAAAACCAACTGCTTTTGGACCATTATACAAGGCTTGCCAATGTTGATAAGAAACAGGACTATACGGTTGAGATAGAAAAACTCACCGATAACGTAAATCTTGCCAACTTATACTTAGAAGAAGAACTGCAACGATTAAATAACTGTAGTATTATTGCAAAGCAGGACGGAATCGTTTCTTATATTAGTAAGGTTTTGTTGGACGGTTATGTGGCACCTTCTACCTGCATGGTAACAGAAATCTGTGGAGAAGGAACTTACTATGTCGAGACAAGCGATAATTATGATTTTAAAATAGGTGATGTTTTCACCGCAGAAAACGACACTATGGATTGTGATATGAAAGTTAATGCTGTTGAAGAAGGGGAACTTCGTAAAATTATTTTTGAACCTTCCTCAGATCTTTTAGATGCTTCCGGAACAGAAACGTTTACACTGACAATCAAAAAATCTTCTTTAAAAAATGTAGTCTTTTTAAACAAAAAGGCTATTAACGAAAAAGACGGAAAAAACTTTGTTTACATTGTCTCAGAAAATGGCTTTCTGGATGTTGCTTATGTTGAAATCGGAGAACAGGTAGATGATATGATAGTAATTAAAAGTGGATTATCCGGTGGAGAAGAGGTGGCATTAAAATGATTAACAGAAAAATTTCTTACATCAAATATATATCTTGCATTTTAACAATGGCTCTTCTTTTGTGCGGATGTGGAAAAGTGGCGGAAATACCGGAACTAATTGATCCGGTTTCAAGTACTCAGGCTTTTCGTCCGGTAGAACGCAGGGTCATTGGTGATCCTAAAATTCTGGTTGGACAGGTTGTTTTACAGGAGTATTGTCATTTCTTTAAGAAATCCGCGACAATTAAACAATTCAATTGTGACATTGGACAGTATGTGAATGAAGGCGATATTTTAGCATATGCAGATGTTGAAAAATTACAGGAGGAGCTTACGGAAACACAGGCAGCTCTTGCTTTGTGCGTTGCAGAACATGAAGTGAAACAGCCCATTCTTGAATATACCGTAAATAGTCTTCTCTCTCAGAGAAGTGCCTGCGAATATCTTGAGGATACTGATGGTGCAGCAAAGATTACGACCCAAATTAATATTCAAAAGGAAAACCATACTTATGATGAAGAACTATATAATTTTATGGTCGAAAGTTACAACGAAGAAATTACCGAACTTCAGGAACTGATACAGGATGGAACCTTAAAAGCTAAAAAATCCGGTTATGTAACATATATTAAAAATACTGCTGCTGGAAATGTAGCCAGCGTAAAAGAAAATGTAGTCATTATATCAGACTATACGGATACACACATTGAAGTGCCCAATGTGACAACAAAAGACTATAAATATAAAAAATTTGATATTAAATATGCAATTATTAATGGTGAAAAAGTTGACATTAGTGAATTTGAATATTCCAATCAGGAACTGGTTTATGCAAAGGCTCAGGATAGTTATCCAAATATCCGCTTTAAACCTACAAAAGAAATTGTACAAAATCCAGGGGATACTGTATTGCTGTATTTCCTGCAGACAAACAGAACTGATGTCCTCACCGTAGGACGTGATTCTACCAATTCCGATGAAAATGGAACTTATGTATATGTACAAGGCGCGGATGGTAATCTTGAAAAGAAGTATTTTGAGTCCGGAACAAGTGACAGCCATTATATGGAAGTAAAAAGCGGTCTGGAAGAAGGCGAACTCGTCCTCTATGTACAGGAATCTGCCACTCCTTCTAATTACGAACCATATACTGTGACTTTACAGGATTACGTGCAGACTGTAGCTGCAAAAAGATATGAATCAGCTGCTACAATCAATACCGCATATTTTACTCCTTGTGACGGAAAAGTTGACGACGTTCTTGTTTCTACTGATGATGAGGTGAAAAAGGGAGATGCTCTTTTAGTAATAGACAGTGGAGGCGGTACTGCTGAACTTACTGCTGCAGAAAATGATATTAAACACTTGGAAAAAGACTATACCAAACAATGCAAGGATTTAGATAAACAAATGGGGGCTCTAACCGAGCAGAGTTTACGATATATCACTACTATTGAAATGGCTGAAACAGATGATGGCGGCTCTACCATGTCAGAAGAAGAAATTGATGCCATACAATGTCAAAGAGGTTCTTTGGCTAATGAGGTTAAGATTCTTGCTCAACAAAAGGAACTCGCACGACTGGAATATGAAGATTCCTTGAGAAAGCTGACCAATACATATAACAAGCTTCAGAAAAATAATAATGGTGCCGGTAAAATTACGATTGTAGCTGAGGATGACGGCGTAGTCGGCAAAATAAATGTTAAAAAAGGAACCGTTGTTAAATTAAATGGAGATAACAGTCTTCTGTTCTCCTGCTCCAAACAATCAAATGATAAAATCTCCATCACAGTGTCTAAAAACTCTGATATTAACGCAACAGCAGGTGCTATAAATATTGGCAGTAAAGTTGTTTTAAAAGGAGAAGATAAGAACTATGATGCTGTTTGTATCGGCTCCATGCATAACAACAATAAAAATTATGCATTTACGGAAGGTGATAAAGTCTATGTCACCAGCTGCATCTGTGATGAACGTGAAATAAATAACTACGTTTTCAGTGTATCAGAAAGTGATTTCTTTACAGACTATACCCCATTATCCGGGTATGAAGCCGAAGTGAAAATGCTAAACATTCCGCAGATGATTGTAATTCTGGGTAATATGGTTTATTCAGAAGTAGCAAAATTATCAGAAGAAAAACACTATTATGTATGGAAGATAGAAAACGATGAGCTTGTAAAACAATATATTACAACCGGTACGGACTACGGCATTGGAAATAATAACGAAGTGGTAGTTCTAACAGGTCTTTCAAAAGATGATGTACTGGCAAAAGAATTTACAGCAAATACCGTAGAAACGACTGACTAGAGAAAGGGTAATTATGATACGTTTTATTAAGCACAAAATACAAAACAAAAAATGGCTTAACTGTTGTCTGTTTATAGGTGTAGCCCTTTTATCTGCTTTTCTTTGCATTTATCCAATGTTTCGAGAAGGAAGTCTTAACAAACTGATACAGACTCTTTTTACTGATTACATTGAAGAAAATCAGGAATATCCGGCAGTTATTGAACGCTCTGATAAACTTACATCAGACGAATATGGCTCTGTTGACGATATTATTACAAAAATGACGGAATATGAAAACAGCTGGTTAAAGTATATTGATTTACCTATAACACAAAAACAGCAAATTCTTTATTTGACGGGAGGTAATGCTGATACCACCTTTGGAAGCAAAACCAGACAAATTTCATTGGGATACATGCCTAATTTATATGAACATGCAGATGTCGTATATGGAACAAAGGCAGAGGAAGCAACAGAAAGTAGTAATGATTTGGTAAAACAGGCATTAAAAGCCGGTGCCTATCCCTGTATGATATCTCAGTCTACTATGGATAAATATGAACTTGTCATTGGCGAAGTCCTAACCTTCAAATTTAAAACCTACGGTGATAATGAAGCGATCTCCGTAGTTGTAACCGGTATAATTGAAGAAAAAGAAGATACTGATCCATTTTGGCATAACCGATTGAATTCTTATGATAAGATGATGTTTTTACCCGATAGTGATTTTAATACCATTATGTCCGATTATCAGATAGGTACCTCCTATTATGATGAAGTCGTAATGTTTGACTACACAAAAATAAACAGTAAAAATGCCACAGACTACAGTTACTATTTAAATGAATTCAAGGAAAGAGACGAGAATTTCGTAACTAATTTTGCTGATCTTTTATCTGCTTATGGTGAAAAAGAAAAAGCCATCAGTATTATCCTTTTTACCTTTGAATTGCCAATTATATCGTTACTTCTTCTATTTTTATATATGATATCCGGTCAAATACTGGAAATGGAAACAATCGAAATTGCCATGTTGAAAAGTCGAGGTGTCAGCAGAAGAAAGATTATTAACTTGTATATTTTACAATCTTCCATTATATCCACATTTGGTGTCTTGTTTGGTTTCCCATTAGGATATATTCTTTGCAAGATTGGAGCCGGAACAAATGGCTTTTTATCCTTTACGTTTAAAAATGTCAGTACATATAAAGCGACCTGGGAAATGATACCATTTGCATTTATTGCATTTGTTTTAGCTGTATTATTTATGACGATTCCTGTCATAAAACTATCTACTCTTACCATAACGGAACGAAAAAGCCGCAAGCTTGGAACCAAGGAAAAAGCCTTTTGGGAAAAATATTTTCTCGATGTCCTTTTATTGCTTGTATCCAGTTATCTTTTATATAACTATTACAAACAGAGCAACAATATTTCTCTACAAATTATCAGTGGAAAAAATATTGATCCGCTTATTTTCCTTAATTCCTCTTTATTCATTTTGTCCTGCGGTCTTGTATTTTTAAGATTAATTCATTATCTTGTCAGACTGATTTACCATATTGGCAGGAACAAATGGAAACCAGCCAGTTATGTGTCCTTTTTACAAATAACGAGAAGTGTCAAAAAACAAGGATTTATATCCGTGTTCCTTGTAATGACTATTGCCATTGGTATTTTTAATTCTAACCTGGCACGCACAATAAACGAAAATATGGAACAACGTATTAAATATAATGTTGGTGCTGATTTAGTTATAAATGAAAAGTGGAAGCTATCGACAAAGATTTCCGGACCGGAAACCTTATGGAGTTATAGCGAGCCGGACTTTGGACGATACGATTCTTTAAGCGAACTTGGTGTAGAAAAAAAGACTAAAGTTATCACCGATAAAAACATGGATATTATTATTGATAACAAAACAGAAAAAGGCAGTATGCTTATGGCCATCAACACAAAAGAGTTTGGTGAAACAGCAAGCTTAAAAGATGGCTTGAACGATAAGCACTGGTTCAACTACTTAAATGCCTTGGCAAAACAGCCTAACGGTGCTCTTATTTCTTCTAATCTGGCAACAAAATATGGCTTGTCAGAAGGCGATTCGATTTACTACAGCCGTTATAGTCCAATTGACAGTAAGAACGTGGCATCAACCTCATATGTGACCATATGCGGAATCGTGGATGCTTTCCCCGGATATGAAAGCACGGTTTATACCACTCTTGAAGATGGCAAAATAGAGGAACACGAAAATTATCTGGTTGTTGTCAATTACGCTACTGCTGTTAACAACTATACCATAACTCCATACAGTGTCTGGATGAAGCTTTCAAATCACGCGGATGAAGATCAAATTATTGAAACAGCAAAAGCAAATAAAATTGATATCTCTTCTTTCCTAAGTGCCAAACAACTTATTCAGACAGAAAAAGATTCCGCCATGTTACAGATTACAAACGGAATGTTCTCGGTTGGCTTTATTATCTCCCTGTTGATATGCGGTGTTGGCTTCCTAATTTACTGGATTTTGACCATTCGCGAAAGGGAACTGATTTATGGTATATACAGAGCTATGGGTATGAGCATGAAGGAAATTGTAAGTATGCTGATTATTGAACAGACATTTAGTTCTCTTCTTGCAGCACTGGCCGGATTTATTGTAGGTTCCATTACTACATTTTTATTTACCGGATTGATTTCCATAGTTTACCTGCCACAAAAACATAATATCGCAATTGATATCTTTATCCGAGCAGGAGACAGTATAAAGATGCTTATTATTGTTTCTCTTGTATTTATTATCTGTTTTGTAATTATTCGTAAAATTGTTAAAAACATGAACATTACCAAGGGACTGAAAATGGGTGCTGACTAGGAGGAATATATGGAATACGTAATAGAGACAAAAAATATTCAAAGAAGCTTTCCCATTGGAAGTGGTGAAATGCTAAAGGTACTAAAAGGAATCGACATGAAAATCCCAAAAGGAAAACTAACTATCCTAAAGGGACGCTCAGGCTCCGGTAAAACCACTCTTTTAAATATACTAAGTGTGTTAGACGAACAATCTGATGGACAACTATTTATTAATGGCGGCGATATGTCTACAAAAAGTGAAACAGAAAAAGAATTAATACGAAGGTATGAAATGGGATTTGTTTTCCAAAGTGTTGCTCTGGTTCCCATTATGAGTGCTTATGAAAATGTAGATTTTGGTCTCAGACTTGCAGAATATAAAGGCAGCCGTGATGCACGAATTAAAGAAGTTCTGAGTTTTGTCGGATTACAAAAAAGAATGAATCATATGCCCTCTCAGATGTCCGGTGGTGAACAACAGCGTGTCGCAATTGCAAGAGCCGTTGCCCACAATCCAAAAATTATATTTGCAGATGAACCAACCGGTGCTCTTGATACCGCTTCCGGACTGGCTGTCATGAAATTATTCAAGCAATTGATAGAAAAAGAAGGTATTACAATTGTTATGACGACTCATGATCCAAACTTATTGGAGCTTGGTGATGTTGTTTATGAAATGGAGGATGGTGAACTCAACTATGCCACAAGAGAATAAGAAACCAAATGAAGAAGCTTTGTTAGTCTGTGACGGACTTGTAAAAATATATAAATCTGATGGTGTCGAGGTTATGGCATTGCAGGGTCTTGATCTGGAAATCAAACGTGGCGAGCTTGTCGCCGTAATCGGAAAAAGTGGTAGTGGTAAATCAACCCTTTTAAATATGATTGGTGGACTGGAACGACCAACTGCAGGGCGCTTATATGTTGATAACTATGACTTGTTTTCAATGTCCGAAAAAAAGCTCGTTGAATATCGAAAAAGCACTGTTGGATTTGTCTGGCAGAATAGTTCGCAGAATTTATTTCCCTATCTTACTGCCATCCAGAATGTTGAAGCCCCTATGTGCTTTGAAAAGGGTAATCAGAAAGATCGACATGAAAAAGCATTGCATTTATTAAAACTAACCGGCATAGACCATAAGGCAGATTCTTTTCCAACGCAGATGTCCGGTGGTGAACAGCAAAGAGTCGCTATTGCCGTTGCTCTTGCCAATGACCCCAAAATATTACTTGCCGATGAACCAACCGGTGCCGTAGATGTCAAAACCTCTAATATGATTCAGGATTTATTTCGAACATTAAATGCTGAACTTGGCATTACGATTATTATCGTTACGCATGATATTAGTCTGGCTAATAAAGTTTCCAGAGTAATTATGATTTCTGATGGAAAAATCAGTACAGAAAAAATTATGAAGGAAGAATATAAGAAAAAATTAAATGAACTTACTACCGAAAATCTTGCACAGGTAGAATCTCACGAGGAATACTCTGTCCTGGATAAAGCCCACCGTGTACAGTTAAATGAAGATGTTCTGTCACTTGCCGGAATTGATACAAATAAAGTTAAAATTGAAGTTCAAGATGGAAAAATCGTGATTTCCAAGTAAAGGAGTTTTGAATGAAAAAATATGCTGTGATTTGTACTGCTGCCCTTTGTTTTACCTTGTTGGCAGGCTGTGGCGGCGTAAAAGAAATAAAGAATTACCCTCTTGATGCAGAATCTTCTACAGAGGAAGATACTATTGTGAAAAACAAAACCGGTGACTCTCTCAATTATATGATTATAAATAATAACGGCGAAACTGCTTATGAAGTAAATGCAACCATAATTGGCGATGAGGAAAATGCGTATCCCGTATATCAGGTACTGCCTCGTGAATATACAGATGAAGATATTCAAAAATTCTGCTCGGATATTTTTGATGAAGGGACTACCTCTGTCATTTTACCTTCCTTTCTGACACAATCCGATTATGTAGAAAACCGAATCAGAACTATAACAGAACGAAAAGAACAATACGAAGCAGACGGAAAACCTGTACCGGGTTATATTGACGAGGATTTAAAAGATTTAAATGATAGACTAAACAGTGACAACTTAAAGGCTACCTATACTCTTCCCTACAATAATGTGATTGGCTGGACCGATTTACATAACTTCTTTTTAGATGAGACTAATACTGATGTTGAATGTCGTTTTTGTTTTGTGGAAGGTGCCATTGATGGCAAATATTATCGCGTTGACTTCATAAATTACCAGAATAATACCATGATTAAAATTTACAAGTTGGATGAGTATTTTTATGAAGCACCTGCATTCTATACGATGGCAGATGATGTGCACTATCCCTTTGATAAAGAAGCCTTCCCGTATTCAAAAGAGGAGGTTATCAGTACAGCACAAGATTTCCTTGATAAGATGAATATTACCGGTTATAGTCCAATAGCTGCTTATCCTGCCTGCATTTACGGAAGAGCGGACAGTTATGATGAAATTCCAAAAGAAAAAGAGGACATTGAAAGCGGGTATGCCTGCTATTTTGCGCGTGAGGTAAATGGAAATACAAGACCTTACAATTCCTATATCGAAAATGGGGAGTTTCTCATTCCACGTGCAGATAACCTGATATCTCTTGGCTATTACAGCGACTATGGTGTAATTAATGCTCTTGAAACAAGTGAAGGCAGTGGTGTGTACCGAAGCGGTTATGAATATATTTGTGTATGTCTTAATAGTCAGGGCGTAATGAGTTGTTTTTGGAATAGTCCTTCTGATGTTGGTGAACTTAAAACAGATAATGCTCAGCTTTTAAGTTTTGATCAAATAGATACGCAGGCTCAGAACTATTTGGAATATTTTGCAAATGATATTGACGAATTTGAACATTACAAAACACCACAGATTGATACAATAGAATTAAGTATGGCAAGAACTACGGATGATAACGGAAACTACTATATGGTTCCTGCCTGGTATTACTTTTTAAAGAGTGGCCAGCTTCAGGTTGATAAAAGAAGTGCTGTCTGCATCAATGCAATAGACGGCTCCATTATCGATGTCGAACATGGCGGTAACTCAATTGTGATTAATTAAAAAAGACAGTGAAAAATATGAACACAGGCACACTTTCGCTACATTCATCCGTAACGGTACTAACATGCGACAAAAGCGCATGAAGTACCGACGGATTCATAAGTACCTGTTTTCATATTTTTTTTACTGTTCTATTTTGTACTGTTAATGATTTCTTCTGCCATGTCGAACATTTCGTTATTAGTTAATGGAAGGCTGTAGCCTAATATACTGTAGTAAACTCCATCCTTATACCAGCATACGTTTTTTACTTGTTCTTCACTTACAGGCTCATCCCCGCCCTCTGAAATGAAATAATCAGGCTTTAACATGTTTTGCTTATCTTCTTTTGTAAGTTCATAATCTTCCGGTACCCATTTATACGTATTTTCAAAATAATAAACATTTACATTTCCTATCATTTTCTCTGATTTTGAATTAGTAATAGGCTTTTTTTCTAAAGGTTTGTATACATTAACATATAAAGAATCGTCACCTTTTGTATATTGAATCGTCAAACCATAGTAGGAATAATGTGATAAAATATTTCCGTCTTCATCCATTCCAAAGGTCTTATCTACATCCATCTGTTTAAACGTATATCCATTACTAAACTGATTTACAGCTTGTACCTGAAATCCTAAGATACCTTCTTCTTTTGGCAACTCAGCAAAATTGGTTGTTTTTGAATTAATTGTTTTGATATCAAATCCACTGACTAACGCATCGATATTGCCGGAAGCAAATACGCCTACTCCGAGTAATAAACATGCTGCCATCGAAAATGCTAATACTTTTTTTACTGAGAATTTTCTAATTATCGGTTTTTCTGAACGTTTCTTAATCTCAGCATCAACACGGTTTTTCATGTATTCTGTATCACTTACATTTTCTGTTGCATCCAGCAAAGTCTCTTTTATACTATTTTCAAATTTTCCCATACTCTAATCCACCTTTCAAATTATACTCATTTTGATTTAATCCATTTTTCAAGTTCCTTCTTGCTGTAAAAAGTCTTGATTTTACGGTACCTTCCAGTGATCCTGTTATTTTTGCAATTTCGGATATACTAAATTCATTGTAGTAATATAGAATAATTACTGTTTTCTGCTTTTGTTCTAAATGCTCTATTGCATCAAAAAGTATTCTATTTTCTTCCTTTTTGATAATATGGCTGGTCATCTCCTGATTATCGCCCATCGCAATTTGCTTTTCGTCTATCTTTGTTTCTATTTCTCTATCCAAAATCTCATTGCGTTTTTCTTTCCTAATTCCCATGCAGTTCTTGTTGCAATCTGATATAACCATGCACGAAATCCTTCTTCTTTTTTGAGTTCCTTTGCATGGAGAAAAACTTTAACAAATGTCTCCTGAACAATATCTTCCGCATCGCTTCTGTTTCCAACAATAAGATAAACTGTTCTAAGAAGTGGCTTGCAGTAAAGACTATATAGTTCGTCAAAAGCATTCTTTTCTCCGTCCTTCATTTTACGGACTAACTCTTTTTCCTCCACCTTTTTACTTCCTTTCCTAAATTGATGCATCTACTTATAAGAGTTAATGAATATATATTTGGTTCATTTATAATTGTAAAAAATATAAAATGTCGAAAATCCGCATAACTCATAGATTTTCGACATTCTAATTACTATTTTCTTTTTAAGTCATTTAATTTTTGTTTTACTTCTTTGGTCACTTGATTGGATTCTTTTATTTTTTGTATGGCTTTGTTATGGGTAAAATCATCAAGATTATTAGATTTAAGATACTCTGTCGTTTCATCTGGATAACTTACATAAATCATGGATATCGCCCACGCAACTGCCATTTTAACATAATAGCCTTCATGATGAATCTTATCTAACTGCTTTAAGAACCGGTCTTTATATTCATCATTAATATAATAATTAAGTCCCATTACAACTGCAAAACGAATGTAGAATTCTTTATCGGATTTAAAATAACTTTGCAAATAGCTCCACATTTTTTCCGGATACTCTTTTGTTATTTTTAATCCACTGCAAAAGCTGTCGCAGGTTGACCAATTATCAATCATACTGATATATGTATCCATATATGGAAAAATCTCTTCCACGGTATCTGTCTTTAGATATCCAATAACCATGCCATACAACATGATTTCTTCAAAAAAATCAGTCTCTGCTTTTTGCAAAAATGTCTGCCAGTCATCTTTTACTATTTTCTTTGCAAGCTTTCTCAAATTACCAAGACGAACACCCTGTATGTTTTCCACACCCGGTAAAAGCTTTGCATTAAACTGTTGATATTGCGGCTCTGACATTTTTAGTATTTCTTCTTTGATATTCATCTTTATATCTGTTGTTCCTTTGCTTCAGCTGCTTCTTCCTGATACATTTTTGCATTCTCTGTAATCTCAGAAATTTCAGTCGATGTTACCTGACGAATGACTTTTGCAGGACTTCCAATTACCAGGGAGTTATCCGGCACTACTACATTCTGTGTTACAAGTGCACCTGCGCCAATAATACAGTTTTTACCGATTACTGCTCCATTTAAAATAATACTTCCCATTCCAATTAACGTATTATCTCCCACCTGGCATCCGTGTACAATAGCACAATGTCCTATTGATACATTATTTCCTATTGTGACTTTATAATCTTTATCTACATGAATAACTGCATTATCCTGAATATCTGTTCCATGTCCGATTACAATAGGCTGATGATTGGAACGAATTGTTGCATGATTCCAAACACTGCTGTTCTCTCCAATTATAACATTCCCTATTACGGTTGCATCCTCTGCTATGTAGCAGCTTTCATCTATCTGTGGTTTATCCATTATTTTACCTCTCTATGACTTAATCAATATAAAATATTTTACCACATACATATTTTGAATGCATCATATATCGGAAATATTAAGATTCCTTTACTTTAGCTTCCTTTCTTTTTTCCCACATCGCCCATAAAACACTCGCAATACAAACCGATGAGTAGCATCCGCTTATTAAACCAAAAAACATTGGAAATGCAAAATCGAATATAGAATCAATTTTGAAAAAGATTGAGGCAATTAGAATTGTTAATACGCAGACTGCAGTCGTTATGGAGGTATTAACTGATCTTGCCATTACCTGGGATACACTGGTATTCGTCAACTCTCTAACATCCTGGTCGGATGAAATATTTCTGTTTTCACGGATTCTATCATATACAACAATTGTGTCGTTAATTGAATAACCGATAATAGTCAGTATAACAGCGACAAATGCATCATTTAGCGGTATTCCGGCTATTACAAAGGTGAAAAAGCATACCAATACATCATGAAACAATGCAACTAATGCCATAACACCTGCTGACAAACCGGGCAGAGCCGAAAAACGAATCCATACATAAAGAACGATAAATACAAAAGATAATACAATCGCAATTCCTGCATTTTTTAGTGTCTTTTCCCCGATATATGGTTCTATCGAATATGTTTGTGCAAGTAAGATATTCTCTTTCCCTGCTACTTTTTCTAATATGCCTGTAATTTCCTGTTGCTGCTCGGGTGAAATTCCACTATTTTCTGCAAGTGTGATTTCAAGATTATTGCTGTCTGTCATTCTGCTGTTTGTCTCTTGAACTGTTACAGCACGGTTCGTAATCTGTTCTATCTTACTTTTAATAGTATTTAAATCATGTTCTCCAGAAATTTGATACTCTAAGACCGTACCACCTGTAAACTGTGTATCTAGTTTTACGCCTTTTACCAATATTCCGCTGATACCAATTACAAAAATGATTCCTGAGATAATTGCACATATATATTTTTTTTCATACAATTTTTTCACTCTGATATTTTTTTTTATCCGATACCATTTTTCGTTTTTCCACACTGGTATAAATTGTAATGATAGTAAAATTTGTTTTGAAACTGTTACACCGACAAAAACATTAATAATCATTCCTGCTAATAGTGTATAGCCGAAACTTAGCATGGAGCCCGAACCAAAAATCATCAGAATTATTGCTACAATCGCGGTTGTAATATTCCCATCTAAAACGGATGTAAAGCCATTTTTGTATCCGTTTAAAATAGCTGTTCTTATGGTTTTACCTTGTTTTAACTCTTCCGAAATTCTCTCAGAAATAATGATATTGGCATCCACTGCCATTCCAAGCGATAAGATAATTCCCGCTATTCCCGGTAATGTCAGTGTAAATTGTGGTATGGAAACTGCCAGTAGCTGCAACACCATCTGAAAGAATAACGTAATGCAGGCAACTGCCCCCGGCAGTTTATAAAATACAAGCATAAAAATACTCACTAGCAATAATGCAATAATACTCGCAATAATCATAATTTGTAATGCGTTATTTCCAAGCGTCGGACTGATTGTCGAAAAGCTGGTAGTTCCCAGCGAAAATGGGAGTGCACCGGCATTGATTTTATCGGAAAGGTCTTTTGCTTCCGCATAGTCTTCCATTCCGCTGATGGTTGCCCATCCTCCCGGTATTTTACTTTCAACAACCGGATTGGAAATTTGCCTGCCATCCATATAAATGCCTAAATGTTTCCCTAATAAGTTTCCCGTAATCTCTTCAAATAGAATCGCACCCTCATCATCAAACTCCAACTGTACAACATACTGCATAATTCCGTTGTTTTCTATTTTCTCGACTGAACTGTTCTTAACGTTCTTTCCTTCTAAAAGAACATTTCCGCTTTCATCCTGAAAAGTAAGCTGTGCCATATCGCCCAATTCGGCTATTGCTTCTTCAGGGTTAAATTCTGTTTCTGTTGATTTCCATGGAAAACGAACGATTATGTAGCCTGCCTGTTTATCTATTGTAACTTCACGATCTGTAATATTTTCAGCATCCAAACGCATTTCTATTACTTCGCGAACGGTTTTCAATTCTTGTTCTGTCGCTTTACGATCAATACCTTCCGGTTCAAAAATTGCCTCTACTCCACCACGAATATCAATACCAAAACGCATTTCGGATACGCCTTTGATACCATCCCCTATACCAAAGACTGCAACACAAATAAAAGCTGCAATTATAACTGTAATTACAGCAAGTAATCTCTTACCTGGTTTCATCATACTTCTTCCTCTTTTCTGTTTTTTTTAAAAGACTGTCAGAAGTATTCTTTTTTTGCCATCCTTTTTATGAATAAACATGAGAATTAATTCGGATTTTGATTGAAATCCGATGACATTGAGAAATAATGTCTTTTGTTGAATAAAAAATAATAATATAAGAAATCCCAAAACACAAATAGTATCGTTGTTATGAAATCTAAAATTATTTCTACCGGTAGTTATTTTTCTGTTGGAAAATATAGAAAATGTATTTTTAGGTGCAAGCTTCGTTGCTTCTGTATTTTGTCCATCTAAAACATTAAATGTCTGATTCGTACTTTCCAGACTGATACTGCTATTAGTATTTGCAGGGTCGGATTGCTGTGTATCTATATGAAAAAAACAATTGGCAATTACTAAAAAAACACATAAAAGAAAAGCCATATATCTTTTTTCATTTGTATTCACAGTATCTTCACCTCCTATTAACTTTCTTTAAGCAGAATAACATTATTTCTACTTCTTTGCAAACATTTCAAATTAACAGATATTTTTTTTTCATCACTTGCTTTTTTATAGATTTTATTGTATCATTTCTTGTGTTCCCATTATCGGAATGTGGCTCAGCTTGGTAGAGCGCTACGTTCGGGACGTAGAGGTCGCGCGTTCGAATCGCGTCATTCCGATTAAAAAAGAATTCATCATAACAATGATGAATTCTTTTTTCTTTAAACTAATTTCTGTCTTTTCATAATGTATTCTACAAGCATTTGGGTTGTTTCTTCTTCTCCAAGTTTACTGCTGTTTACGGAGATATCGTAATTACGGGAATCACCCCATTTTCCTTTACAATAGTAGTTGTGATAATTTTTTCGTTTTTTATCCTGACGGTAAATAAAGCTTTCGGCTTCTTCCCTTTCCATATCATAAAGTCTGGTGATTCGCTCTACCTTATTTTCCCAGTCGCCCAATATAAACATGGATATAAGTGCCGGATTATTCTTAAGTATCGTCTCTGCACAGCGGCCAACTATTACGAAAGATTCTCCATCAGCTGCAGCTTTTTTCAGATATTCAAACTGCATGTTTGCCAGATTTTCTTCTGCTGAATTGGAATATCCATGAACGGTTCTGGTCATCCACATATTTCGTGGTTTTTCATCATATTTTTCCAGATTTTTTACATTGAGATTTTTATCATTCGCTATCTGCTCTAATAAATTTTTATCATAAAGATTTAATTCAAATCGCTCTGCCAGCATTTCTGCTATTTCATGTCCACCACTTCCAAACTCGCGTCCTATTGAAATAATCAATTGTTTATCCATTTTCTATCCTCTCCTTACGCTGTTTACAGGTATCTTACAAATATAAAAACCATAGAAATAAGAACAACTAAAATGGTTGCTGGTGCCATTGCTGCACAATATTTACCCCAACCGATTGGATGTCCTGCCTTACTTGCAACAGCTGTACCTACAACATTAGCAGATGCTCCTATTGGAGTAGCGCTTCCTCCGATATCGGTACCCATGGAAAGTGTCCATGCAAGTACGGATAAATCAATTCCCTGTGTTGCTGCAAGACTCTTGATTACCGGAATCATAGTAGCTGCAAATGGAATGTTATCGATAAAGGCACTGGCAATTGCAGAACCCCAAATAATAATTGCTACCATTAGTTTAACATTTCCACCACTGATTTTGCCAATAAAACCTGCAATTATTTCAAGAATTCCTGTTTCTTCCAATCCGCCTACCACAACGAATAAACCAATGAAGAACAAAAGTGTTTTATAATCTACTTTTTTAAGCAATACCATTGCTTTTTTTCCGGATGCTATTAAGGTAATGACTGCAATAAAGAATCCAATAAATGCAACACTTAATCCTGTCTGAGCATGTGTAATCAACAAAACTACGGCACAGAGGAAAATAAGTGTGCTGATGATAAAACCTTTTCTATCTGTAATAGCTTCTTTGGGGTTGGGTAATGCAGCAGTATCTATTACTTCCGCACTTACCAGTTGTTTTCTGAAAACAAAGTAAAAATATACGATTGCAAAAATCATCGAAATACCTGCCATTACACCGGTATTTGTAATAAAATCACCAAAAGAATATCCTAATGATGTACCTATAATAATATTTGGTGGATCTCCACACATAGTAGCTGATCCTCCCAGATTAGCGCAAAAAATTTCTGCCAAAATCATGGGAACCGGATTGAACTTAAGCAGGTGTGCAAGTTCAACTGTAACAGCAGCCAAAAACAGGATAACCGTAATACTATCAATGAACATAGATAAAATTCCGGACATTATCATAAAGGTAATAAAAATCAGGATTGTCTTGTAATGTACGAGTTTGGCTATTCTCATGCAAAGCCATCTGAAAAAGCCTACCCGTTCCATTCCTTCTACCATGACCATCATTCCCGCTATAAAAAGAATCGTAGCCCAGTTAATTCCGCTGGCGGTTTCTGATGTCTGTCCTGTGTGATACCAAAAATCTAAAGTGAAAATTTCCTTAAAGTTTAAGGTGTTCATAATCGCGCTTAAGCTGTGCATTCCAATTCCAAAAACAAGAATTAATGTAAGCAGCGCACATAATAAGGTAACAATGTGCCTTTCTAATTTTTCCGTTATAATAAGGAAAAACATAATCAAAAAAATTGCAACAGCCATAAATTGAACCATATCTTTTGTCTCCTTCTTCCAAATCGCATAAAAATGCCACTTCCTCGCCTTCTTCGGCAAAGTGGCATTTTTTTAATTCATGGTGATTATAGAACCACAAATTTTACTCTACAAGAAAAAGAGTAAAATCTTTACATTTTCTTAACATGCTTGCTCATTATAGCACAACATTCTTTTCAATAAAAGCCTTTTCTAACTCTGCTGTCAATATTTGGGAGTCTATTGGTTTGGCTACATGTGCATTCATACCGCTTGATAATGTGCGTGCAATGTCTTCATTAAATGCATTGGCTGTTAAGGCAATAATCGGAATCGACTTGGCATCTATATGACTGGAATTACGAATGGCTTTCGCTGCTTCGTATCCATTCATTTTAGGCATTTGTATATCCATTAAAATTACATCATAATATCCGGGTTCTGAATTTGTAAATTTATCTAATGCAAGCTTGCCGTTTTCCGCACATTCACATTGTACACCAAAACTTTTTAAAATCCTTTCGGTAATCATTAGATTCATTGCATTATCTTCCGCAAGAAGAACTCGTTTTCCGGAAAAATTGTAGCTTCTTTTTTCTTCTTTTCTTTTTGCAATTTCA
>CAZAQH010000037.1:20501-21789 GCA_964487395.1 uncultured Lachnospiraceae bacterium
TTTTGCAATTTCATTTGCCTGATTTTGTTCATATGCTGAAACGACAATTACAATAACATCTTCTCCGTATTTTTCACGGATAAGCTTTGTTGTATCAACTCCATTTAAATGTGGCATCTTCCAATCAATTAAACAGATATTAAAAGATTCATTTTTGTCTTCTGCTTGTGATAAAGCCTCAAGTGCTTCTTCTCCATCTGCCACACAACTGTGCCATATGCCCATTCTATTTAAAATAATGGATATGTATTTTCTTTCATTTTCTTCATCATCAACTGCTAATACATGCAAGCTTTTAATACCGTTTGGCAAATTAATCATATTACTATTTTCGTATTTTGAAAAAGGAATATCTACCGTAAATGTGGAACCTTCATTTTGTTTACTCTTTACTGATATGGCACCATCCATCATGCAGACAAGGTTTTTAACAATTGATAAACCTAATCCACTTCCACCGTATTTTTGTGCCGTTGTAGCATTTTCCTGCTCAAAAGGCTTAAAAAGTCTTTCCTGCATTTCTTCACTCATACCACAACCGGTATCTGTTACTTCTATTCTAATAAATATTTCCTGTTCTTTTATTTCATATTGACTTATTTTTAAATCTACCTGTCCGCTACTCGTAAATTTAACTGCATTGCTAAGCAAATTCATCAATATTTGGTTCAGTCTAAGCTGATCTCCAATCAACCACTCATCAATTGGTGTTAAAATCCGTGTATTGTATTTTAATCCTTTTTGCTGACATATCGGAAGATATATATTGGTTATAGCATGTATTGTCTGTTTGAAATCAAATGGCGAATGTGCTATTTTCATTTTTCCAGACTCGATAGAAGACATATCTAATACATCGTTAATAACAGAAAGCAATTGCTTTGCTGCTATATCTGCATTGCAAAGATATGTATCCATCTCTTTAGTATCTCCACCCTCTTTTGCAAGCTGCATAAAACCGATAATTGCATTAAGGGGAGTACGCATTTCATGTGATACTCGTGACAAGAACTGGCTTTTAGCTTCTCCTGCATTTTCCGCCACTGTCAATGCATCGGCTAGTATTTCATTTCGATGTTTTTCTTCTATAAGCTGTTGTTTTTCTTTCGTTCTTTTATGCAAAACATAGATAAGTATTATATTTAAGGAAAGCACAACAAAAAAGACAAGAATAAAAATAATAATATGTAATGAATAATCATACATATATCTGATTAATGAAAATTCTCGTTCTTCGTAATTTGTATGTTTTTGATTAATCATATCCAGATCTTTCTTCTGAATACTG